>PMSX01000338.1 GCA_003167495.1 Bryobacterales bacterium
AATCGATGAGGCGCTTGGCGATATCCCCGGTGCGAACGCCTTTCGCCGCTTGGCGGTCATCGCTGAAGACACATTCGTGCATGGACGGAGCTTTGTAAGCGATTTCGTAGTGCGGCTCAAGCAGTTTGCGTAGATAGTTAGCGTTGAGAAGGGCGTCCATAGTGGCTTGGCGCAGACCGTTCGAGCCGTGCGCCATGATGTAAGCCAGCGCGCGGACCAAGACACCAAAGTTACCGTAGAAAGCTTTTACACGGCCGATGGATTGCGGCAGATCGTAATTCCAGCGCAACAAATCCCCCTCACGCTTCAAGCGAGGGCCTGGCAGGAAGGGCACTAACGATTTGACGCAGGCGACCGCTCCGGAGCCAGGACCACCACCACCGTGCGGTGTGGAAAACGTCTTGTGCAGATTGAGGTGCANNTGCCCACCAGCGCGTTCATGTTCGCACCATCCATGTAAACGAGACCGCCCTTGTCGTGCATGACACCGCAGATTTTGCGGATGTTCTCTTCAAAGACGCCGACCGTGTTGGGGTTTGTAATCATGAGGCCGGCGACATCGTCCGTCATGGATTTGGCTAGCGCTTCGACATCGACCATGCCGCGTTCGTTCGATTTGATGTTCTCGACGGTGTAGCCGACGGTCGTCGCGGTTGCAGGGTTGGTGCCATGAGCGGAATCGGGCACCAATATTTTTTTCCGGGGATTGCCGCGGGCTTCCAGCGCCGCACGAATCATGAGAATGCCCGTGAACTCCCCGTGCGCACCGGCGGCGGGTTGCAGAGTGACTGCGTCCATGCCGGTGATTTCGGCCAGGGCTTGTTCGAGGACCGCGATGACTTCGAGGCAACCCTGACTAAGCTCTTCGGATTGATAGGGATGCGCCCAGGCTAGGCCTTCAGTGCGCGCGACCAATTCGTTCACACGCGGATTGTATTTCATGGTACAGGAGCCGAGCGGGTAAAGTCCTAAATCAATGGCATAGTTCCAGGTAGAAAGGCGCGTAAAGTGCCGGAGCGTTTCGAATTCACTGACTTCGGGAAAATCTTCGATCTCAGAACGAACCTGCCCTTTGCCGAGAGCCTGTTCGGCGTCGACGGGCGGCACATCGAGCGGAGGAAGCTGATAGCCTTTCTTGCCGGGAGAACTTTGCTCAAACAAAAGCGGCTCGTTTTGAACGATGTGTCTTGAGACTTTCTTGATCATAGTTAGCGCTTCCCGAAAATTGCCGCCACGGTATCCATATCCTCACGTTTATTCATTTCGGTTGCGCAGAGCAACATGGAACCTTTGAGCTCGGGATAGAAACGGCCCAGCGGGAGACCGCCGATGATTTTCTTTTCGGCGAGTTCGGCGTTGATTTGGCCGGGCGACTTGCCGTTAGCATTGGCGACGAATTCGTTGAAGAAGGGTCCGTCGAAAGCGACCTTCACTTTACTGGCGAGATAGTGCGCCTTGGCGAGATTCTGTTCGGCGAGTTCGCGCAAACCTTCCTTGCCGTAAATGCTCATGAACACCGTGGCCATCAAGGCGAGGAGCGCTTGATTGGTGCAGATGTTAGAGGTAGCCTTTTCGCGGCGGATGTGTTGTTCCCGTGTAGCGAGTGTGAGACAAAACGCGCGGTGACCGGCTGCGTCAGTTGTTTCGCCGACCAGACGGCCAGGGAGCTGGCGGATATATTTTTCGCGCGCGGCAATAATGCCGACGTACGGACCGCCGTAGCTGGGTGAGATGGCAAAGCTTTGCAGTTCGCCGACAACGATATCGGCTTCCCGCGGCGGCTCCATCAAACCAAGCGCGACAGCTTCGGTAAAGGCAACGACGAGGAGCGCGCCTTTGCTCTGCACAAGCGGCGCGATTTCTTTCAGCTCTTCGAGCAGGCCGAAGAAATTGGGCGTCTGCACGATGACGGCGGCGACATGATCGGTGAGCTTCTTCTTGAGGTCGTCGAGATCGAGGCGGCCAGATTTTGTGTAACCGAGTTCTTCGACCGGTATGCCCTGGTGTTGGGTGGCAGTGTGGAGAACTTCGCGATATTCGGGATGAACAGTGCGCGCGATGAGAACTTTGTCGCGCTTAGTGATGCGCACAGCCATCATGGCAGCTTCGGGAACAGAGGTTGAGCCGTCATACATCGAAGCGTTGGCTACATCCATGCCGGTCAACTGGCAAACCATGGTTTGGAATTCGAAAATGCTAGTGAGAGTGCCTTGGGAGATCTCGGCTTGATAAGGAGTGTAGGAGGTGAGAAATTCGCCGCGGGAGACAACGGCGTCGACGATGACGGGACGGTAGTGGTTGTAGACGCCGGCACCAAGAAAACTCGCGTAGCCATTGGCGTTGCGACCGGCCTGCTGCTTAAAATAATCGACGATTTCAAATTCGCTGACGCCGTCTTTCATGTTGAGACGCTTAGAGAAGAGGACGTCGGCTGGGAGATGGGAGATGAGATCCTCCTCCGAGCGCAGCCCGATTGTGGCCAGCATCTCCCGTCGCTCAGAGTCTGACTTTGGTAGATATCGCAAGTGTTTAAGCGCCTATATATTTCTGATAGTCGGCAGCCGTGAGAAGTTCATTTGTTTCTGATGGCTGCGAAAGCTTTAATTTGATGAGCCATGCTGCGCCGTGCGGATCGGCATTCAGTTTCTCGGGCGCCGACGCTAAAGCGGCATTGATTTCGAGCACCTCGCCTGAAACGGGGGCATAGATATCGGATACGGCCTTGACTGATTCAACCGAGCCGAAGGTGGTGCCCTTAGTGATCGTCACGCCGATTTTGGGCAGATCGACAAAAACGATATCGCCCAGCTCGTTTTGCGCGTGATCGGTAATGCCAATGGTTCCATTATCGCCTTCAACAAGAACCCATTCGTGCTCTTTCGTGTACTTAAAATTGTCAGGATAGCTCATGCCTTCGCTCGCTCTTAAAAGGAATCATGGATTTGGATGCGCCCATCGCCGAGATGTGGGGCACGGGCCGGAAGTAAGTTTAAGGTTAACATTCGGCGGTTTTTTTTTACGAGATGTTGGCGTTCGCTTAGGTCTTCATGCGCGCCATGAAATACAAGCCACCCAAAAAGAAAATCACATCCGGCGCCCAGGCAGCCATCGCTGCCGGCAACTGATTCAAATCGCCGAATTGCTCAAACACCGTCCCAACGGTCCAATAGACAATCGCGATGCAAAACGCCACTAAGACGCCCCTCATTGCGCCGCGTGTGCCGCCCACAAACGCGAAAGGAATACTGAGAATCGCCATAATCAGCGCGAAGAGCGGCACCGCAAATTTCTTGTGATACTGCACGCGCAGCGGCGTTGTATCCAAGCCGCTGGCCTGCAACTCATTAATATATGCGCCTAGTTCCTCGAAGTTCAGTTCTTTGTACTCCTTTTCTTCTTTCACAAACCAGGAGGGGGTTTCTGTCAACGCCGGAAAAGTCTCGGTTGCGTTGTAGAACTGCTGGTAATTCGATCCAGTGGGGCCGTTGTCCTGGCTCACGCCGTTTTCAAACACCCATTTGTGAATCCGGTCGTTCCACTGCGCTCGATCGGCCGTAATCTGGTGGACTATGTGAAACGTCTTCGGATCAAGATCGAACACATTCACCTTCGACATGAGTGCCTGTTTGGGATCGAGGTGCAGAAAGTTGAAAATACGGTAACCTTGACCGTAGACCCATTGCCGGTCGGGCCGCCGGTATGTCGCCACCGGCTTCTTTTTGATTTCAGCGCGCAGCATCTCCTGCCGCCGGTTGGCCGCCGGTATGTAGAAGTGGTCAAAGCTAAACAGCAGCAAACTGATCAACAGACTCGCAAACACCACGGGAGCGGCTAAGCGGTGGACACTCACGCCCGCCGCCTTGAACGCGGTCACTTCGTTATACTTCGTCAAAATCGTGAAGCAAACCAGAGACGCCGCCAGCGTTCCGATGGGCGTCACCTGATAGATCAAGCTGGGCGCCAGGTTCCAAAGGTAATCGACCATCGTGGCCATGCTGATGTCATTCTTCACCATGTCGCCAAGCAGTTCGAAAAACGTGAACACTTCAATAAGCGCCACCAGCGCGACGAGCAGGATGCCGAAGTAAAACAGGAATCCATTTAGGACGTAGCCATCCATGAGCATGGGCCGCAATCCGAAACCGCGGGCGTTCAACGGCCCGCGGCGCACGCTTTCGGTGCTGGTTCGCAGTAACTTCAACGTTTCTTTCCAGAGCCTGACGCCGACGGCTTTCAGCCATGCGCTCCAATCCCGGTCGCCCGGCTTCTCCAACCGCATGAGAAGAATTGTGCCCAGAACTGCAAAGACCGCATCGGGCGTCCAAACCGCGATGGGCACCGGCAGACTTCCCTTCTTTGCCAGCCCTAGCAGCGTGATATAACCCATGAAATACAGAAACGCAACAAGAACGGTAACGACATAAGCGGCAGATTTTCCGCCCTTGCGCGAGGAAATACCTAGCGGAATGCCCACCAGCGCCAGCAGCATGCAAGCCAAAGGCAGAGCAAATCGTTGGTTCAGTTCGATGGTCCCGTCCACGTAATCCTGTCGTGAAAGATCGCGCCGGCGGTGCACGTATTTGTAGAGCGGCCCGGTGTCCATCTCCTGCACTGTCTTGTTCACTTGCAGGTCTTCCTGCTTCTGTGCTTGCAAAGCCCATTGGTGGCGTTGCGCCACGGTAGTAACCGCCTTACCTTCTTTATCCCGCTCGGTGGAACGAAAGTCGCGCATGTCCAAAATGATCCGGTTGTTGCTTGGATCCGGATAGGGAATCGCTTCTTGAGCCACAATGATCCGCGGCCCTTCGCCTCGGTTCTTGCCTTCCTCCGCTAATTTCTCGGGCGAAGTGACATCGGCGATAAACACGCCGCGCCAGATAATCTGTTTCTCTTCCTGTTGCACATCCTTTACATAGAGCACGGTATCCGGGAACTGCTCGTCGAAGATGCCCGATTCGATATTTCCGGTCAACTGTGCCGCTGCGAAATTCTTCGCTGTCTTGGTCTCAAGGTTCATCGACAAAGGCGTGAGCCAAAGCGAAGCCAACGCCGTGGCGACTAGCGCGAAAAACGAAAACAACATCACCGGCCTGGCAATCGTAACGCTCGAAATACCAGCCGCGCGAATGGCGATGATTTCGCTATCGGTCGACATGCGGCTCAATCCGATCAGGATGCCTACCAGCACTCCAAGCGGCAATGCAAACGGCAGCATGGCGGGCAGCGCATACAGTAGCAGCTTGGCCACGACGGGCAACGGCGCGGAACTCTTCACCAGCAGCGCGGAAAGCTTCTCAATCGTTCGCAAGAACAACACGAAGATAAAAAGCACAGTGCCCAGCCCCGCGCTGGTGGCAACTTCTTTGAAGATGGCCTTGCTGAGTATCCGCATTATTCGCTACTGCTGCGCAATGAGCGCCGGTGCCGCGACAATCGGCAGCTTGCCTGGCTCATTTTCCGCTCGTGCCAGGTCCACGCTATCGAGCAGCAACGAGGGCGCGATGACCGCGGTGGTCGTTACGCTGGGCGCCGCGTCCGTATGATTGAAACCAGACCCGTTGTTCACATAGTTAAATACATACGGCTGATCGGACGCCAGCGCAATATCCCGCAAATCCTTCGCGCTGAAATCTTTGAACCGTAACCCGCGCACCAGTTCTTCGCGTCCATCCAGATACACGCGGTACGCCAGCAACGGCGAATTCAAAGTGCGCGAATATCCGCCCTTCTGCAACTGCCGCCCCATGCTCTGCAATTCTTCGCCGTTTGCCGATGAAGGAAAGTCAAGACGCCGTATCAAAATTCCATACTTCAATCCAGCTGCCTTCGCCTTCTCCAGCAGCTTTGCCTTCATTTCGCTTTCTTTGGTGGTCTCGCTCGCTTCAATAAAAAGATTTCCCGGTACCGCCATTTCCGTACCCCAGGCTCCCGGCAACCGGCCATGCCCATTCGAGACCGTAATCGTTTTCACCGGCTCACGGCTTGCCAGGAACGCCTTTAGAACTCCCTTTTCTACCAGCACGACACGTTCCGCCGCCACTCCTTCATCATCCACTTTATAGGCGCCCGCCAAAGCCGACCCGTGAAATTCTTCTTTTGATGGATCGTCTATGACGCTCAGCCATTCGGGCAAGACTTTGCTTCCCATCTTCGAAGACCAAACACTCTCCAACACCTGTCCGGCGTTCGAACCCGGCGGTGCCACAGGCTTCCTTTGCAACCGAACGGCATCCGCCAGTGTCGATGCCAGCATTTGGGCGGACGCTTCCTGCTCAAACAACACCGGACCGCTGTAATCTTCCGCTATCGGCGCCTTGACTAGACTCTCCAAATCTGCCGCCACTCGCTCAGCCATCTTTTCCAACGCTTGCGCGTCCGGCAGATTGTCAACGGTCAATCCAACCGCGGCTTGGTAATTCCAAACCTTAGTTCCGTCCGGTGCCAGCGCTTCTCCGCGAATCGTGACATCCGTCAGCTCTTGCGGAATTCGTATAATCGTGCCTTCGCTATTCACCAGACGGTATGTGGATGAAAGCGCTCTGAAGCGCACACTCGATTGGCTCACCGACGGCGCAGCCACAAATCGCGCCGATACCCGCCGCAGAATTTCTTCCCACTTCCGCCGATCGAGCGTCAAGTGAGCCGGTGCCTCCACCTCAATCAGCGGTTTGGCCACAGCTAAATCGGGGGTCTGATCGGCCTCGGCAATCTCTCGCAGCGCATTTCGTTTGCGCGTGATTTGATCGGTGGCGGCCTTGTACATGCTATCGCTGGTCAGCCAGAAGTCAGACCGTAAGACTCCGTAATCGTCGTCTATCGGCAGCGAGCCAAAACGCGACCCGCCGCTATAGATGGAGTTCGTGTTATCAAACTGGTAGCTGCCGACTCGCACTTCGACGCGCGGCGAACGGGCATGGCCGCCCACCGACACCAAAATCCCTCCCAGGCTCGCAGTGATGACCACGTCGTCCCCATCGCCGATCGTGTATTGCACAAAGTACGGTTTGTCCAGATTGTTGAGCTGCAGCGTCTTCGTTCGCGCCAGTTCGTCCGACATAGCGCGCAACTGTACATCGTTCTTGACGGCTGACGCTTCTGCGTCCGCTCCGCGCAGCAGGCCGTTGGCGAAGCCGCTGAAGGCCAGCGCTATGATAATCCGCCGTCTCATTTGACCTCCGGCCGCGGCAGCAATGGTTGCTTCTCTTGGGAGTTTTGCTTTTTCTGCGTTTCTATTTCCGAAACCAGAATCGCCGGCGACACCGCCGACACCGGCACGCTACCCGACTCGGCTCCGCAATAACCGTTGAAAACTTCCGCTGTGTCCGATGTGGCCAAAATCTTCTGGAAACTGGCCAGCGGCGTCCCGACAATGTCAACTCCGCGAATCAACTCATCTGGACGTCCGTCCGCGAAAACCCGGTACACCACCAACGGCACAACCGTAAAAGCTTGTAATCCCCGCCGCCCCGTGGTTGTGTATCCGCTCGAAACTTCCTCAAAATAGAGGCCATAAGGCTTCTGCTGCCGTTTGATTTCCTCAACGAGCCTGGCGCGTAGCTCCTTCGACGAAACGGTCTTCGACGATTCCACAATCAAATTGGATTGCCGCGAAACCACTTCAAAACCCGGTTGCCGCCGGCCATGTCCGTTTGATTCTCGAAACTCCCCCACCGGCGATCGTGAGAGCAGAAACGTCTTCAACACCCCGTCCTGCACAACTTTAACGGGCCGCGCTTTCACGCCTTCATCGTCGTATTCATAATGGCCAATGAGATCGTCGCCTTGGTAGTTTTCCTTGGTCGCGTCAAACGTGACGCTGATAAAGTCCGGCAGAACTTTGGTCCCCAGCATCTTCGTGAATGTCTGCCCTTCATTGATGTCCTTTTGCCGGTGCCCTTCCACGCGGTGGCCGAAGATTTCGTGGAAAAACACCGCCGAAGCTCGTCCGGACAGAATAGCTGGGCACACAATCGGTTCAGCGGGCGGCGCGGCGGCTAGATTGTCCAGCTTTTTCGCCAGCGACTTGACCCGTTCGATTACCACTTTGTCGGAGGGCAGATGCGCCGGATCGGCCGCCTCGATCGAATCGAAATCCTCCAGCCCCATGCCATCAGGCGCGAGTGTTTCCGCCTGCATTTCGATGCGGAACAGATTGCTGCCGGTTTGAATCGACGAGCCTTCCGTGTTCACAAACGTTCGCAAGTCCCGCCGGGCGACAAAGTTCACGTCCGAAGCCAGAATTTTTTCGTGGCTCTTGAATTCAGCCGACCACGCGCGCACGCGCTTGGCCCAAGTATCCTTGTTGATCGGATATCGCTCCGGCGCACGTACATACTGCACCGCCGGATCGGCTGAAAAATCCGCGTTCTTCTCCTTTTCCTCCGCCAGCAACTGCTCGTCTGTTTTGATCTGCAGTAGACGGCGCGAGGCCGCGCGATAGACCCGGTCCGTTTCTTCCCACAGTGCGCGCCGTATCTCGTTGGCGTCGTCGCTTAAGCTAATCTGCGTAAAATGCGTGAACTGCACGCGTGAATCTTTGTAGGGATGGTAGTTGTCAAAAGCGGGCGTACCGATTCTGATGGTTGTGTCGAATCCTCTTATATGCGATTGCGAATCTGTCAACAGCGCGCCCAGCGTTGCCGATTCCGTCGTTGTTTCTTCCTCCGTAACTTCGTATGCCATGTAGTACGGCGGCGGATCGCCTTTGGCTTTCAGCGCCGAGAACTCGCGGTTCAACTCCTCTGTGACAATGCTTAACAGGTCGCCATGCGTTGCATCCATTGCTTTGGCTTTGGCCACAATCCAGGTGGCGGCCACGAGGCACACAATGAGCGCTAGACATGGACGGGGGACAGCCAACGAACGTAGGTGGGCAGTAAATTTGCGCAACTTCAAGAATATCAACCGTTTTTGGGTGGTTGTGTGGTAGCCGGGTTGGCTAACGCAACCCGGGGCTCGGCAACGAAAGCTGTTTTGACTCAATTCGAAGGCCAACTTTTACTCGGGCTCTATTGCTTCCAGTAGACTCTCGAGTTCCGGAAGAATTCGCAGATCTTTTTGCCGTCCCGCCGCCTTTTTGGACTGAATCAATCCGCGGAGATTGAGGGTCCATAGCTGTCTGCCGAACGCCTCCACTTGCACCGACTCTTCTTTGACTTGGTCGAAGTTCCCAACTCCCAGAACCTCACCGAGCAGGTCGACACCTCCCAAATCGGTCGAAAGAGTAAAGAGCGTTCCATTCCTGAGCGTCGCCTCGTCCCAAACGAATGGTAGCTCTGGCGGAAAGTCGCGCAGTCTCGGGTGGAAAGGCGCCAACGCCTGAACCAGTTTCTGAAGCGCAAAGGGCGCGGCTGCGCGCCGCCACACGGCAGAGGAACTTCGCAGATCTTCGGGCGGCGCGTCCGACACCGCGCCCGTCTTGCGCGAGTCCGCTAGAAGTTACGCGGCTCCTTGAGAAGCACAAATCCAGGTCTCGCGTGGTGTGAGAACTGCCATGAAGAACGGCCGACCAACCTCCTATGATCACGAATTCCACGCCAGCGTCGACCAGCGCCTGAATCAATTTCGCGAAATTCATTTAGGATGACGGCGAGCGGCGCCGCGCACCTGATCAATAGTTAGAACGACGTCGTGCATTCGACTCGCTCGCTCAGCGGGAGTCAATCGGAGACTCTCTATGAGTAGCGTCAAGTCAACACCGTACTCCCGTGCCTCGGCTATACGGCTTCCTGGGCGAGGATGACGCAGGCGCTCTTCGGCTAGGGCCAACTGAGCCGGCGAAAGATTGGGCGAGCTGTTCATAGCCTCCTCAAACTCTCCGTAAACGGCGCCCGCGCCACACCCTTCTCCGTGATAATCGCCGTCACATAGCGGTTCGGCGTCACATCGAAAGCCGGATTCGCCACTTTGATGCCGTCGGGTGCCACGTGAACGCCTTGCACGTGCGTTACTTCTTGCGAAGCGCGTTCTTCAATCGGAATCTGATCGCCTGAGACGAGCGTAAGATCGAGCGTGGAGATAGGCGCCGCCACGTAGAACGGCACATTGTTCTCTTTCGCCAGCACGGCCACGCTATAAGTCCCAATCTTGTTCGCTACGTCGCCGTTCCCCGCAATCCGATCGGCGCCTACCACCACGCACCCTATGCGCCCGCTCTTCAAGAAATGCCCAGCCATGTTATCGGTAATGAGCGTTGTGTCGATGCCGTCGCGCTGCAGCTCCCAGGCAGTCAAACGCGCGCCTTGCAGAAACGGCCGCGTCTCATCAGCAAACACGTCGATCTTCTTGCCCATCTGCACCGCGGCGCGAATCACGCCCAGCGCCGTGCCAAAGCCGGCCGTCGCCAATGCACCGGCGTTACAATGCGTCAAAACCGTCTTGCCATCGGGCACCAAGCCCGCGCCGTGCCGCCCAATGGCCTGGTTAATGGCAATATCTTCCGCGCGCACCAGGGCCGCTTCTTTCACCAGCCGGGCACGAACGGCCGCTAAACCGGCAGCTTTGCTTTCGTCGTAGACGCGCTTCATTCGGTCAATCGCCCAAAACAGATTGACCGCAGTCGGGCGCGTTTTCGCCAGCGTCTCGCAGATTACAGGCATGTCGCTCTCAAGATTGTCCGATTTCAATGCGCCAATCGCCACGCCCATAGCAGCGGCGACACCAATCGCCGGCGCGCCGCGAATAATCATGCTGCGAATCGCCTCGGCTACTTCCTGATAGTCGCGGCAAGTGACAAAGACCGTCTCTCGCGGCAGACGCGTCTGGTCAATCATCACGACGCCATCAGGCGTCCATTCAATCGTCTCGATGGTTTGAGTAAGAGTGCTTACGTTCATTTATGAGGTATATACTTTGCGGCCAACAGGCCCACCACGGAGACCGCGTTAAAGCAGCCGTGCATCACGGTTCCGGGAATAATCGAATTTGTCTTTGCTCGCAAAATGCCAAGGGCAATGCCAACGGTTGTAATCGCAGCCACATATTGCCACGCGAATTGATATTCGGAAGCATGGAGCCCACCGAACAGCGCGGCCGTCAAAACAATTCCGAGGCCCACGCCCAGCGTTCGCGAAAGTAATGGCTGCAGGAATCCGCGAAACACCATCTCTTCAAACAGCGGCGCCAACACAACCGCCGTCAAGGCCAGCAGAGCCATCGATAGCGGCGTCTTCACCAAATCGTCGAACGGTGTTGCCACTTTAGGCGTATGAATAAATGACGCGACAACGCCAATCGCGAACGCCAGCAATACTCCGCCAAATCCAGCCGCCAGCAGGCTGTAGCCCGTTTTTCGCCAGCCGAGAGATTCGAAAACCGGGCGGTGGTACCGCAGTTTGAAGACTAAGAAAAAACAAAAGTAAACCAACGCGTACGCTACAAACTGCAAAGGCAGCGCTAATTCCGTTAAATCGTTCTTTAGTTTTGGATGGAAATACGCCCAACCCATGACTAGTAATTCGGCCACTACGATGGAGGCGAACAACAGCCCTATTATGAGCAGCACATCGACATAGTCCCAAAAAGGTTCGCGCTCTGGTTCGGGTTTTTGGAACATGACCGGCGGCTCCAAAATAGGCGCGGCGGCCGCTTCCACTCCGTCAATATCTTCAGGCTGCATGTCCCGCCTTCATTATCTTCCGAAGC
Source organism: Bryobacterales bacterium (assembly GCA_003167495.1). Lineage (GTDB taxonomy): Bacteria > Acidobacteriota > Terriglobia > Bryobacterales > Bryobacteraceae > Bog-105. The sequence continues at coordinate 11,644 of PMSX01000338.1, forward strand.
GCCTCCCCGGTATGGCTGTGCTTGTTGCGTATCACTTCTTCGGGCGTGCCCGTTACCACAATATGTCCGCCTTCTTCGCCGCCCTCGGGACCCAGATCAATCAAATAATCCGCGCTCTTGATCACATCCAGATGGTGTTCAATCACCACCACTGTGTTCCCTAAATCCACCAGCCTTTGCAGCACATCCAGCAAATGCCGCACATCGTCGAAATGGAGTCCCGTTGTCGGTTCGTCCAGCAAGTAGAACGTCTTGCCCGTTTGCCGCTTGCTCAACTCTTTAGCCAGCTTGATGCGCTGCGCTTCGCCGCCGGAAAGCGTGGTAGACGATTGGCCCAGGTGAATGTAGCCAAGCCCCACTTCATTTAGCGTTTTCAACTTGGCGTGAATTTGAGGGATGTTTTCCAAAATGCCCAACGCTTCTTCGACACTCGATTCCAGTAAATCCGCAATGCTGTAGCCCTTGTATTTCACTTGCAGCGTTTCCTGGTTGTAGCGGCGTCCGCGGCAAACGTCGCAGGTGACATACACGTCCGGCAAGAAGTTCATCTCAATGCGCTTCAAACCGTCACCCTGGCACGCCTCGCAGCGGCCGCCTTTTACGTTGAAGCTGAAACGTCCGGCCTTGTAGCCCCGCTCGCGCGATTCCGGCAGCATCGCGTAAATATCGCGAATCGGCGAGAAAACACCCGTATACGTTGCCGGGTTCGAGCGCGGTGTCCGGCCAATAGGCGATTGATCGATCTCAATCACCTTGTCGATATATTCCAAACCACTGATGGATTCGTGCGCACCTGGCATCGCGCTTGAGCCGTATACTTCTTTGGCCAGCGCCCGATACAAAATGTCATGCACCAGGGTTGACTTGCCGCTGCCCGATACGCCCGTGACCACGGTAAACGTACCCAACGGAAAATTCACGTCTACCTTCTTCAGGTTGTGTTCGCGCGCGCCCTTCACGGTCAGCTTGTTTCCATTACCCGCACGCCGCACTACCGGCGAGGCAATCATCGTATGACCTGAAAGATACTCGCCCGTTAACGACGCGGGCGTGTTCATAATATCCGCCGGCGTCCCTTGCGCCATCACACCGCCGCCCAGCCGCCCCGCTCGGGGGCCCAGATCAATCACATAATCGGCGCGCTCAATGGTTTCGGCATCGTGCTCCACCACCAGCACCGTATTGCCCAAATCTCTTAACGAATGCAGCGTATCCAACAGTTTGCTGTTGTCGCGCGGATGCAAGCCAATCGACGGTTCATCAAGCACATACAAAACACCGCGGAGCTTTGAGCCAATCTGTGTCGCTAATCGAATGCGCTGCGCTTCTCCGCCCGAAAGCGTGGCCGAAGATCGATCCAGGCTCAGATAATCCAGGCCCACATCGCTCAGAAACGTCATGCGGTTTTGGATTTCCTCTACCACTCGCGCCACAATCTTCAATTCGCGTTCGGTGAACTTCCATTTCTTGACCAACGGCAGCGCACGAGCCATCGGCATGCCCGTAAACTCTGCTATAGAAATACCCTTCACGCTTACGGCCAGACTCGCAGGCTTAAGCCGCCGCCCTTCGCACGCTGGGCAAGCTGTTGGCGACATGAACTCCATCAGCCATTCGCGATAGCCTTCACTTGCGCGGCTGTAGTGATCCTCCAAAGTCTTCAGAATCCCCGCGAACTGGCTGTTCCCGTAGACCAGCGCCGTCCGCATTTTCTTAGACAAGTCCTCAAAGGGTGTGGTGAGATCGATACCCAGCGCCTCGGTGGCTTCCGTGAGCGCCGACAACATATAAGACGAAGTGCCGCCAGGCCCTAAACCGCCTTCCATCAGAGGCTTCGACTCATCGTTAATCACCTTGGCCGCGTCGAACGCCCACGTGCTTCCCACGCCATGGCAGGTCTCGCAAGCTCCATAGGGACTGTTGAAGGAAAACGACCGCGGCTCCAACTGCGGAATGCTCGTGCCGTCATTCGGGCACGCCAACTTCTCGGAGTAGAGCCGTTCTTCGCCGTCGATCACGGCCACAATCACCAAGCCATCGGCCCATTTCAGCGCCGTTTGAATGGAGGCTTCCAGCCGCTGCTCAATGCCTTTCTTCACAACCAGGCGGTCAATCACCACCTCAATGGTGTGATTTTTCCGCTTGTCGAGCTTGATCGGATCGCCGTCCAGCGTCAATAACTCTCCGTCTATCCGCGCGCGAAAGCCGCCCTTGGCAATCTGTTCCAGCTCTTTCTTGTATTCGCCTTTCCGCCCCCGCGCAATCGGCGCCAGAATCATAATCCGCTCGTTCTGGTGCATGCTGAAGACCTGCTCCAGAATCTGCGCAGGCGATTGCTTGGCGATCTCAGCCCCACACAGCGGACAATGCGGCACTCCTACCGAAGCATAGAGAAGCCGCAAATAATCGTAAATCTCGGTGACTGTGCCTACCGTCGAACGCGGACTGCGAGATGTCGTTTTCTGTTCAATCGAAATGGCCGGACTCAAGCCGTCGATTGAATCGACGTCGGGCCGCTCCATCTGGTCTAGAAATTGACGCGCGTACGGCGAAAGCGTTTCAACATAACGCCTTTGCCCTTCCGCGTAGATCGTATCGAAGGCCAGCGAGCTTTTTCCCGATCCGCTCAGTCCGGTGATTACAGTGAAAGTGTTGCGGGGAATCTCAACGCTAATGTTCTTTAGATTGTGCTGGCGCGCGCCATGCACGGAGATGCGATTTAACATGTTGCTGCTACTACCATTGTCCTTTACCCTGGAAATTGCCGCCAATCGTCAGTAATAGTACTGGCACAAGACAGAAATTGTGTGACTCATTTCGAGAATTCGATGTCTACTACCGCAGTACCCGTGCCAATGTTGTTACATGTAGAGGACGAAGATGGAGCAGCATTCCTGTTCCGCAATGCGGTCCGCGAAGCAGGCCTTTCGGCCATCGTGTTTCGCGTTTCCAACGGTGAAGAAGCGCTGGCGTTTCTCCGCCGGGCTGGCCCTTACGCCAACGCCGAGCGGCCTCAATTGATGGTTCTCGATCTTAACCTCCCGAAAATCGACGGCCTGTCCGTATTGGGGCGTATGCGTAATGATGAGTCTCTGCGTACCATTCCCGTTATAGTGATCAGCACTTCTTCCCGCCCTGCTGATAAAGAGAAAGCGTTTTCTCTGGGCGCGCGCCATTACATCGTTAAGCCTGACAATTTCGAGAAGCTCACTGAGCAAGTGAAAGCGGCTTGTGCGGATTTTCTCGTTGGCTGATGGGCCGCCAGTTCTCCGCCGGACTGTAACGGCCCGGTCTTCAGGTAAACTGATTGCGTAAAGGAATCTCCTTCGCTGAAAGGTCTTTCTTGCGCCGTTTATCTCGCAAATTGCTAAGTCTGGTGACGCTCGCGCTGCTCATGGCAAGCGCGCGGGTCGGTTTTACGCAGCGCCCCTCAGCGGCGGGGGAGAACCAATTCGGTGTCAGCCAAACGCTATTCGCCACGCTGGCGGCGATCAATGCGGCGGGCTATGATACCGGCATCGATTCGCCCTTGAATGAGCGCTACAAGCTTCGAACCCAGATCCGCGAGGAACTGGCTAAACGCAAGATTCCGAGCCTCCCGGAAATCAGAGACTTTTACCAGGCGCACAAGAAGCCGACGGGCGGGGCCGATCTGGGGCAATACATCTCATTCGCGCTTTTGGCGGGCGATCCGCCGAAGTTTGAATTGCCGACGATAGAACTCCCGGCCGATGCGGAAGCGCTGCGACCGCTTAGCGAGTTGCTGGCGCGGTTCTATAAAGAAGCCAATATCGCAGACTTATTCAAGCGGTCGGCGAATGCTTATGCGGCCGCCATGATGGCGTACCAAGACCAAGTCATCAACATTTTATTTGAGTCCGACGGGTATTTGCGCAATCCTTCTGGAAACGAAGGGCGGCGATTTCAGATCTATCTTGATTTGCTTGGCGAACCGAATCAGGCGCAAGTGCGCAGCTACCGCGCCAACTATTTTGTGGTGATGACGCCCAGCAGTTCGCTGCCGGCGGATGAGATTCGCGACGCGTATTTGACGTACTTGGTAGATCCGTTGAGTTTCAAATACGCAGCGGCGATTCAAGAAAAGAGGAACCAAGAAAAGAAGGTGTTGGAGAAATACGCGCAGGATGCGCCATCGCTCGATCTGGCCTACAAAGACGACTTCCAATTGCTGGTGACGAAGTGCATGGTTAAGGCGATTGACAGCCGGATGATGCATGAGGGCGCGGCCAAGCGCGCGGAATATGTGAATCAGGCAATGAAGGAAGGATTTATTCTGACGGCCGCTTTTGCCGAAGGGTTGGAGCACTACGAGAAGATGCCCGATTCGTTCCGCTTGTATTATCCGGAGTTGATTGCGGCGATTGACGTTAAGAAGGAAAAAAAGCGCCTCGAAGGGGTACAGTTTGTAGAAGTCGCGGCACCCAAAGTGGTGACGCCGCCGGCGAAAATGCAGATTGATCCAGCGGAAGAGTCTCTACAAAGCGCCGAGGGGCTTTACGAGCAGCGCGATTTGGAGAATGCCGAGAAGGTGTTCAAAAAAGTCTTTGAGCAGACGGCAGATAAGGCCATGCAGGGTCGCGCGTATTATGGGCTGGCGCGGATCGCGATCCGGCAGAACCAATTGAATCAAGCAAAACAACTCTTTGAGCGAACAGCGGATAGCGGGACCGCGCCGGTGATTATCGCTTGGGCGCACGTATATTTAGGACGAATTGCGCTGGCCGAGCACAACGACAAGAAAGCCACTGAACAGTTCAAGATCGCTCTGGCGACCGACGGCATTTCCGCAATGGCAATCGAGGCGGCCCAAAAAGGGCTGGAGAGTACTTCATCAACAGGAGATAAACAGAAATGAGATTGGGTCTATTAGGAATGGCGGTTTTGTGCGCGGCTCTGCCCCTGGCGGCATACCAGGCGAAACAGCCGAAGGTGAAGTCAAAGAAGGAACAGGAAGCCTTAATGCAAGTGCAGACTGCCGCCCAAAGCGGTAATGCAGTGGCGGAACTGGCCGCCATCACCAATGTGCTGGAGAATTTCGCCGATACGGATTTCAAAGCGCAGTTATTGACAATGGCCATGGCCGCGGCGGAGCAGACGAACGATCCGGCGCAAGTGGCTACCTGGGCGCAGCGCGCGATGGATAGCGACCCGAACGACATTGTCGCGCGCGTAACCCTGGCTGAGACGACCGCGTCTCAGATGCGCGAGAACGATCTGGATAAGGCCGAGAACCTGAAGAAGGTGAGCGAGCTGGCTCACAAGGCGCTCGACCTAATCAAATCAGGCGGTTCTGTGGCCGCGGGGATACCGGATGACAAGTGGCCCGACTTCAAGAAAGAACTGGGCGCGCGCGCCTGGGCCGCGATCGCGACCGCCGACGCGGTGAACAAGCAATACGCCGACGAGGTTGCGGCTTATAAAAGCGCGCTCGAGATTTTTCCGAGTTCGATTGTGACGGCGCGGCTGTCGAAAGCGTATGTGAATAACAAGCAATATGACGACGCCATTGCCACTGCGGATAAGGCGATAGCGATGCCGGATGCCACTCCACAGGTAAAGAACTTCGCCCAAGCACAAAAGGATGCGGCGACCAGGCTCAAAGGAGCAAAGTGAAACCACGGTAAACCTATGACCCCTCCAATCGAGAGATTGGAAGAGAAGCTCGGTCACCAATTCAAGAATCGGGAGCTTCTCTTCCGCGCTCTCACGCATCGCTCGTGCGCCTCGGAGTTTCCGCCTGACGAGTGCGCCGACAACGAGCAGCTTGAATTTTTGGGCGATTCCGTGCTGGGCTTTGTAGTGAGCGAAGCGTTGGTAGCGCGCTATCCGGCAGCGCGCGAAGGCGACTTGTCCCAATGGAAATCGCATCTAGTCAGCGCGGCTTATCTGCATCACCGGGCGTTGGCGCTGGAACTGGGTGATTTTCTACGTCTGGGCAAGGGGGAAGAACGCAACGGCGGGCGCAAGCGCAAGACTGTGCTGGCCAATGCTTTTGAAGCAGTGATTGCGGCCGTGCTTCTCGACGGTGGTGTTGAAGTGGCGAGAGCGTTCATCACCACGCACGTGCTTTTTGAGATTGATGAGATGGGTGGCGGTTCGATTGAGCTGCTGAATCACAAAAGCGTGTTGCAGGAACGAACCCAGGCGATGGGTCTGCCCATGCCGCGTTACGCAACCGTTGGCACAGCCGGGCCGGAGCATGCGAAGGTCTTTACCGTGGAGGCTCGCGTGGGAGACGTCTTGAGCGAGCGAGCGACCGCGTCGTCAAAGAAGGCAGCTAGTCAACGAGCCGCGGAGATGCTGCTTGGGCGGCTGAAGACGACGGAAAATAAAGCGGCGGCCCGCGGCGCCGACGGTGCCAATCTCGGGGGCCGGCACTGATTTGCGTGGCACGCCCGTGGCCGCACCCGGCGCACAGGCAGCAATGCGCTAACGTACAAGTCATGAGCCAACCCGTAAAGCTGTCCGACAGTCTTGTCCTTGACGCTCGTCTCGCGGGTGAAACGATGCAACGCTCCATCGCAGGCCAAGTGGAATTCTGGGCCCGGCTTGGGCGGTCCGTCGAGACTCTACTCGAAGGACGCCAGATATTAGACTTGTGCCGTGGCGGCGCGGCTCGGCCAGTCTCCGAGTGCCTGAAATCTGTGGACACCCCGGCCGGACGGCAACGGGTCGCCGCCTTCCTTGGAGCCGGACCCTTTCCACACTATGAACAGCACACCGACCTGCCCGGGCTGCTTGTCCGCATTGAGGAAAGCGGCCACGAGACCACCGGCCGCTTCGTGAACCGTCAGTTTCAGCCGATCAAAATCAAGAGCGCTCGATAGGTGCAACAAAGGAGCAAGCCGTTGACCGAAGCGCGCTAGCGCCCAGCCCGCAAGCAGGTCGCGCTAGTCTTGCAACAGCGTGAGCAAATCAGCGAGTTCTTTCCGCAACTCCTGATAGAACGCCGGCGCACCCGAGAAAAGTTCGCCTTGCTCTCGGCGTGAACGAGCAGCGGTAGGCTTGCTGGCGGATTCGCCCCGCTTTGGCTTTGATTCGAGAATCTTACGCGCGCCCTCAATCGTAAAACGCTTTTCGTAAAGCAGCCGCTTGATTTCCAAAACCAACTCAACGTCTTTGCGGCGATACAAGCGGTGTCCGGTGCCTGATTTTTTTGGGCCTAAGCCGTTGAACTCCGACTCCCAGAAGCGCAACACGTAGGGCTTAATGCCGGCGAGTTTTGCAACTTCGCCGATTCGGAAATAGAGCTTATTCGGGATCTCCGGGTCGATCAAGGGCTTTGAGGCCAAATCTTCCATTCGCTGCCTAGCTGTCAAACTTCAATTGTAACGGCACTTTTGGATTTTGGCGAGGGTTTCATTGCGGTATTTATTGGACTTCGAGGGTAACGGTGACGCTGGCGTGAATATCGAGGTCGCCGGGCTCGATGGGAGTGGGGGCGGCAGCAGCGCCAGCGAGGGCTGCGAACGAGCGCGTCTGAGGCCGGATTATGGGGGTTTGGGAGGTTTCCGCCTGCAGGACGCCGACAACATGCGTGTTGAGCGCTTTGGCGATCGCTTCGGCGGCGGCATGGGCTTTGGCGGCGGCCTCGGCCAGGGCTTGGTTGCGTACGGGCGTGTCGTCTTTGAGGCTGAAGGAAACGCCGTTGATATTGTTAGCGCCGGAATCGCTCGCTGCGTCGATGACTTTGCCAAGCATCGAAAGGTCGTTGACAATGATGAGGACGGTGTTGCTGGCTTGGTACCCGGTGATTTTGGGCGCGCGGCCAGTGGTGTACTGGTACTGCGGCGATATAGAATAACCGGCGGTTTTCTGCTCGCCCCCTTCGCCGAGAGTGCGTTTAATCGCTTCGATGACCTGGGTGGTTTGGACGGCGTTGGCCGTGGCAGCGGCTTGTGCCGTCGAGTTCTGGGTCAGGACGCCGATGGAGATTTGGGCGCGGTCGGGGCGCGCGGTCACCGTAGCTTCGCCAGTGGCACGGACAAAGTGTATTTTAGGGTTTTCTTCAGCGATGCTCATACTGGGAAGCAAAAGGACGAGCGACAGCAGCGATTGTTTGACGTGCATGGCACTAAAAGTAACAGAAAAAAGTGGTCAGTTTAGTTTGAACCAACGCACGTCATACACGAGCGCCCCAATAGTGAGCGCGATCACGATCACGAGCCGCGCTCTGTTCTCGATAGCGCGCAACCCTTCGGTAGCCAACACGCAAAGAGGCGGGACGATAAACAGGAGCTGGCGGATCGCGAAGAAATAGCGAAACAAAGTATTCGCCACCAGAACCGAGGGCACAGGAACAAGGATGCACAGCAGCAGAAGCTGTTTGCCGGAATCGGGGATCTGACTCCGCCGGTAGCCATAGACGGCAAGGGCAAGCATGGCGCCGGTTAACCAATAACCGCCGCCGGATAATTCATGCAGAATCATAAGCGGAGTTTTCCAGGCGAAGGAAGATGGATAGCTGCTCCTCGTCACGTCTTCCAGCCAGTAGCTGCGCGCAAATAGATACCAAGGCACGAACAAAAGCACGCTGATCGCGCAGGCTGTAAGAACGTAGCGGGCCGCAGGGCGACGATAAGCCCAAGCCATGTGGGCCAGCGTGACGAAGCAAATGTAGGGGTGCGAATAGATTCCGAGGGTCAGGACGAAGACGTAGACAACCGCTCGCGACCAACCAGGTTGCTGGTCGAGCCAGAGGAGCAAAGCGGTGGCGCAAACGCCGAGCGCCAAGGCCGGGCCATACTGACGCGCCTCAATGGCATAACGCAGCGAAATCGGCAGGAGCGCGTAAGCCAGAGCGGGCCATAACCAATCGCTGGAAACGCCCAACAGACGCACAAGCCAGATCAAACTCGCCATTCCACCAACCGCCCACAGGATTGCGAGGAGGCGCGCGGCGTAGAACGGATGGCCCAACGCATTCACAAAAATGTTTTGGACCACATAAGTCAGCGGCACGCCGCCCGGGTTGTGGGCAACGCGGTCAATGGTATGCCAAAGAGAGTTGTGGTAGCAATCGGAAAGCTGCAGCACCTCATCAAGCCACAAGGGCCGGAGGGGCGCCAAACAGCACAACACACACGCGTATAGAGCGAGAAACCATTTCGCTGAAAGTTTGTTCAATCTACCATTTCCGCATACCGATGTTCCGGCTGCGGCGGGGCGGGGCTGAAGCATTGCAGACGCTCGTCGAACCTTTGGCCGGGGAGGCTGGCGAGCGCTTTGGCAAAGAGGGTTCGCAGGGGTTCGGCATCAATCACCGCGCGCAGGTTGAGGCGCAAAGCGTGCTCAGATTCGGGCGAAGCGGTCAAGTCGCCCGCCACCTCGGGATCTCCGGCGTTGTTCGTCAGCGCGGCTCTTAAGTAGCCGCTGGCAGTTTGATCGAATAGCTTCAAGTGCGCGATGCTGGCGCCGGCGGAATATAACGCATCTTGCAGGCTATCGAACCAGGGGCCGATCAGCGCGGCCGGCGAAAGCGCGGGTGAAAGCCGCACAGTGGCGCTCCAGTTGAGCCAGCCGAGTGCGGCTTCAGCGCGCGCGTATTTTTGGTAGTCGATCTGTAGCAACTTGCCGCCAATAGGCAGCGCGCCGCCAAGAATTTCGTCGAGCCAAGCCGCAACGCCGTCGCCAGTTAGTGCGCTGACGCAGCGCTGTTCTGCCGAAAGATCGTGAACATCGGACTTGTTGAAGAGTAAGACATCGGCTTCCTCACACTGGCTCTCGAACAGAAAGGCGATGTGAGGATCGGCAAGATCCGCGGCCCGCACCGGATCAACCACCACTGTGAGTGGCGCTAAACGATACTCACGCGCGAATTCCCGTTTCAGAGGTTGCAGGATGGTTGCAGATAAGTCAGTACAACTCCCAACGGGCTCGATAAAAATCACATCGGGAGCCAAAACGCGCAGTTGGTCGGCTTTTTCTATCAGATCGGAGAAGCGGCAACAGAAGCATCCGCCGGTAACTTCGTTCGATGCCACTCCTTGCGCCGCGACGTAGGCCGAATCGACCAGATCGCCGCCTTGATCGTTGAGAATGGCGGCGCACTTCAGCCCACGGGCGGAGAGAATGCGCGCCGCCGATAGTATGAGCGTGGTCTTGCCCGCGCCCAGAAAACCGCCGACGGGAATGAGCCAGGGCTGCGTCACAGTCTGAAGGTCTCGCCTTCTTTTACGTCAGCGCCTCCCACAGGCAAGTGTCCGGACAGGACGTGGACCTCTGTCTTTCCCGCTCGTTTGGTAAAAGTACCCCAACCGGTTCCCGTCGCCCAGAACGAACGGAACTCCGCCAGTTTGGTGGGGGGATTGATGGACAATTTGCCCGCGTTGTAGTGGAAGCCGCTCAGCGCGACAATGCCAGACCAGGCGGCCATGGCGCGGGCGTAGTGGTGCCCGCATTCCGCTTCGTCCCATGGATTGCGGCGTTCCCCATCGTAGCGCCGCCGTATAGCGGCAATGCATTCCAACCCTTCGGCGGTCATACCGGAAAAGAGCATGTGTGCGGCTGTAGCGTATTCGAGCCCCGTGAAGACTTCGGCAAAATACGGGAACGGAATGCGCGGGCGCGTAGTTTTGCCATAGTCGCAGACGACGAGGGCCGCTTCATCATTCAGTACGAAGGTGCGTTGAACGTTGTCGTGCTGCGCGAACGATTTCTTGAAGTTGTATTTGTATATGGATTGAAGAGTGCGATCGATATGCTCCGGTTTCAGCAGCGGACCGAGACCGCAGACGTCCGCTAAAGACTGGCCGAGAAGTTGATCGACCAGGCAGCCTTTGCCAAGTTGGTATTCGGGATGCTCGGGATCATCGGCGCCCATATCGCTACGCAGGGAATTGGCGATCTCGTCTTTTCGAAAAGAGCGGATCTGCTGTTCGTAGTATTCACCGTTGAAGAGATTCGCATCAATCCACTGACTGCCGCTTTCGAAGAGCTTGTGGCACTCGGCGGCGAAATCAGACTCACCAACCACGCGCGCCATTTCCTCACACGCGCGCAATGCCCCAAGATAGTAGACCCCGCAGAGAGGATTCGGCCCGTAGAATTCGACATCGTAGGTGTTGTGCTGCACGCCTTCCATAACGCCATCGCGATTAGCATCCCAACCTCCCGGCACCCAGGCAAATTCGATCGCTTTCTTGACGTGCGGCCAAATGCCGCTGAGCCATTCGCGATCGCCGGATAGCGACCAATCGAGATAAGCGTGGATGATCTGACCCATTTGCCCATCGGCGGCAGCATAGCCACTGCGTTCTTTCCCGTCGGGCAGTACTTGGCGAAAGTGCATGGCGCCTTGTTCGTCTTGCGAAAAGCCGAAGGAGGCCTTACGTAGAGAGCGTGCGAACGTGGGGAAAATATGGGCAGTGCTGGTTTCGTAATTCCACACGTGCGTGCAATTGCCGAAACAGCAGCCCAGCTTGTCGTCCACGCCTTCAAAGCCGTGAAACTCACCGTCGGCGGTGCGAAAAGAGGTGGTGGCGCGCAGAGTGGATAAATTCGCCATGGCAGCCTCGATTGCTACGGAGGGCAGCGTGCTTTCGCGCATGGCTTGGACGAAGAGTCTGGTTCGTTGTTCGAGTCTCGGGAGGTTTTGGGAGGTGTATTCGGCGGCGGCCCAGGCGTCGGAGAACCTTGTGCAATACCAGTTGCCGATCACCGTATTCTCGTCCCCTGTGGGCGCGTGCCAGCCGCAGCGCGCCGGCGTGCGATTCGGGAAATGCCAGGCGAGGAGGAATTCGTAATCGGCAGATTGGTGCGGGGCGAGACTGCGCTTAAGACAAAGTGCGCCAACCGCGTTGCTGTTTTCCGGCTCGGGGCCAAGTTCGCCATCGGCAGAGAAGTCGTCCCAAAACAAAAGCGGCGAATTCCACCAGCGGCCGGCCGGCCAACCCTTCAAATCAGTGAGGCTGCCGGTGCCTTGATTCAGAACGGCCAGCGCGAAACTGCCATTCATGACGTCATCAGCGGCGAGAGAAGGGTTAGTCATACTAAGACCGGAGAGAGTGCTCTCACTGCGAAACTCATTGGCGCGCTTGTCGCCTTTGCCAACGGGATTATCGATGGACCAAGCGATGGCGACTTTGGCCGAGCGGGCATTTGGATTGGTCACTCGATAGCGCAGAATGGCGGCAGGCAGGCCGGAATCGTCAGGGTTGTGCGGAATGAACGGCGAGAAGGCTTCGAGGCTGACCTGGACGGGGAGGGTGTCATCGGCAAACTCGATCCGAGCCAGCGGAAATTCGCCGATAAAACGAGCGCTGGCCAGCCGCGAAAGACCGGGCGCATTTTGCGAGCCGAGTCCGTCTTGGCCTTCGTAGGGCGGTTGATAGCGTGCTTCCAGGACGTGAGCAACCGGTTTGGCATCGCCGACCTGCGCCCAAATCGAAGGGAGCGCATAGGCGAGGTTGTTTCCTTTATCGGGCCGGTTGAAAATTTCCCAATCGCGTAGTTGACCGCGACCGCCGAGGCTGACGGAACCTGCGCCCACACCGCCCAGAGGGAAGGCGATCATGGATAGCTGACGTCCGGTGAAGGTGCGGGCGTAACCGGCCGAGCTGTGTGAGGATGAGAGCGCAGGTGGCTTGACGGCAGCCACAGCGGCTGCGGTTCCGAGGAAAGTTCGACGAGAAGGCTCCATCGGGACTAGCGTATACCAAACAAGAAAGCTGCGCAGCCGCGATGCCACGCGCCGCATTTTGTCCCCGCCCCGCAGTTAATTAGCCCGCAACCAGCCAGGCAGTGTGACTCTCCCTCTCAGCTCGCAAACACCAAACCGCCAAACCTACGTGCGATAGTCGAACGACCCTGCCCATCCGCTTTGCTTGGGTGTCGAATCCGGGGTGACGGAGAAACCGGCGTACGAAGGCGGCGGCTTCATTCTGTCCGACAGCAGCCATAACTAGGCAGTAGCGTTGATGGCGCAAATCCGGCGCATAAAAATCACTATCGCGTGTGAAAAACGTAATGTTCCGACCTTGGCGCAAGGAAACAAGAATCTGCTCGTCCGGCAAGCCCTTCCCGCCGCAATCAACCCCAACCTGCTTCGCCGCAACTCGAGACGCCTGTAGCAGAAGCCGCTGACTGTCAAGAATGTTTTCGTCGAGAACAATCAACCATCGACCCGTTCGCGTGAACCTTCCGTCACCATGTATTCGGTGGAATGGTCGCAAAAAGCTTGGCTCGCCATCCGGACCGCCTCTGCAATGGCATTAACAGAAACTTGGCCACGCCACTCGTCAATGATCGTCTCCCATGCAATTCCCGCGGAGACTTGCTCCAAAACGTCCGCCACCAGAATTCGTGTATCACGGAAGGTTGGCTTGCCATGACAGATCGCCGGATCTGCAACAACAAATCGCCCAATTGTCCGTTTCTCGGATTGACGTAGATTGCGCTTAGCCATGTGACCCGCTCAACACCATTATAGAGGCCCAATACCTATAGCGCGCTCGGCAAAAGACCGAATCTCTTCACTCGAACAATCCAATCTGTGTCCACCGTTTCCTGAGTGACAAAATCTCCCCAACTCAATCTCCTTCGTTTTCAACCACCTCCAACCCAAAATTCCTTTCACCGTTCGCCCCGTTGCCTAAATTGAAGTCGTTTGTACTCGCCGTCGCGCGCTCAGGCAAACCAATCAATCGAAAACGAAAAGGAAATCAGACCATGGCAACCGCTGCTCAAATTAACGCCAACCGGCAAAATGCACAAAAATCCTCCGGACCTACCTCAAAAACCGGCAAGCAAGCCTCTTCCATAAACCGCATGATCCACGGCCTTTCTCACCACAACGCCTCCTCCTATTTCCTCGACGACGAAGATCCCGACAAATTCGCAGAACTCTGGGGCTCCCTGAGAGCCGAATATCAACCGCAAAGCGAAACCGAGCGCATTCTCGTCAAACGCATGGCCGACCACGAATGGCTCCGTACTCGCGCCCTGCGCTATCAGCATCATTGTTTCTTCGAAGACTCCCATGTGATGTCCCCGGAGCACCTCGCTCTCTATCTCCGCTACGAAACCACCCACGAACGCGCCTTCTACAAAGCTCTGAACGAACTGCAAAAGCTAAGAAAGGAAACGGAAAACGGGCAAATTGGCTTCGAATCGCAAAAAAGCGTGCAAGCCGCCGAAAACCGCGCTGACGCGGCCCTAAATCTGAAAAAACAAGCGCTCGACGTGAGAAAAGAGGAGCTCGAATTCAAAAAAGAACGCTTCGCCGCAGTCAATTCGCAAAACCGCCCCGCTCCCAAGCCCGAAACCAGCCCCGGAGGCCTCGAAATGGCCGCCTGAACTCGTCAAACAGCCAATGCCCTTCAACAACCGCACCTGAACTGTGTATTTCACCCGAATCCTCCTCTCCTCTTCCCCGGAAGGGGTCTTTTTTGCTATAATTTAGAAGGAATTTGTTTCCCCCGCAGTTCCCTGCTGATACGATCTATTTCTAGTACCAGATCCGGTCCTGGTCGAATGGCGAATAGCCCGGTAAGGAGCTCCAAAAGTTAACATGGAATTTTCGGTAAGTAAGTCAGATCTTGTGCGGGAACTCGGCCTCACGCAAGGTGTCGTTGAGAAGAAAACTACTATCCCCATCCTGTCGAATATTCTGGTCGAAACCGACAAAGATCAAATCTGGCTCACCGCCACAGATTTGGAATTAGGTATCCGTTGCTCGTGCCCGGCGCGCATCAAAAAAGAAGGCGCGGGCACCATTCCCGCACGCCGCCTGCTCGATTACGTGCGCCTTTTGCCCGACGCCGATCTGCAGATCAAACTCGCCGATAATCATTGGGCCAGCCTGGTCTGTGGCCGTTCCCGCACGCGCATCGCCGGCATGTCGCGCGAAAGCTTTCCGGAACTTCCCGAAATGCCTGAACCGCTCGCCAAAATTCCCCTCGGCGTGCTCGCGCAGATGATCAACAGCACCATCTTCGCCATCTCCTCCGAAGAATCGCGTTTCACCTTGAACGGCGCGCTGCTCTTGCTCCGCGAAGACGGCCTCGTCATGGTCTCTACGGACGGTCACCGTCTCTCGCTCATCGAAAAGCATGTGCCGCTCTCTGGCCTCACTGCGCAGTTCAAAGCCTTGCTGCCCCGCAAAGCGATGGCGGAAATTCAAAAGTTAGCCAGCGACGATGCCAGTAAGACCGTCGAATTTTCCGGCAACGAAAACCACCTCTTCTTCCGCATTGAGAAGCGCCTCTTGCTCAGCCGCAAGCTCACCGGCAACTTCCCCGATTACGAACGCGTCCTTCCCAAGGATCATCCCCATCACATCATTCTGCAGCGCGACGAATTGAAAGCCGCGATCGAACGCGTTGCCCAATTTGCCGATGAACGTTCGCGCGCCATCCGCCTGCAGATTTTGAAAGATGAGTTGAAAGTTCACTCGTCCATCTCGGAAACCGGCGAAAGCGAGGAGACCCTCCCGGTTACCTATGCCGGCGCCGCCGTGGAAATTGGTTTTAATGCGCAGTACATGCTCGAATTTTTGCGCACAATCAGTCAAAGTGAAGTGTCGTTTCACTTTAAGGATTCCAACAACGCGGGCGAATTGCGGCCGCATGGCGGAGATAGCGACACTGTCTACCGTTATGTGGTGATGCCTATGCGCATTTGAGATGCAACGCAAAGGGCGGCGCGCTTGACACCGCGACCGTCTTGCGCGGGGGTTCTGGAACCGCACGGCACCTTAACTTGAGAGATTTTATGGCAAGCCCGATCGCGTTTGAGCGCACGGGCTCTTGCCGAAAGTGTGACCACATTGGCCAAAGACAACAACGGTAACGATAATTACGATTCAACTAGTATCAAAGTCCTCGAGGGCCTGGAAGCGGTGCGCCTGCGTCCGGCCATGTATATCGGCTCAACGGGCGAGATGGGTTTGCATCACCTCGTCTACGAAGTCGTCGACAATTCCGTAGATGAAGCGCTAGCGGGTTACTGTACCGAAGTCGGCGTCACCATCCATATCGATAACTCCATAACCGTTGTCGATAACGGCCGCGGCATCCCGGTCGATATGCACGCCGAAGAAGGCGTTTCGGCCGCTCAGGTTGTGTTAACGAAGCTACACGCCGGCGGTAAGTTCGATTCCAATACTTACAAGGTATCCGGCGGCCTCCATGGCGTTGGCGTAAGTTGCGTCAATGCTCTTTCGGAAACCTTCCATCTCGAAATCTGGCGCGAAAAGGGCACTTGGGAGCAGGATTACGAAAAAGGCGTTCCGAAGGCGCCGCTCGCCAAAACCGGCAAGTCGAATAAGACCGGTACCAAGATTACCTTCAAGCCTGACACCACTATCATGGATGCCGGCGAATTCAATTTCGATACGCTAGCGACTCGCCTCCGTCAGCTGGCCTTCCTGAACCGCGGCCTCAAGATCACTCTCACTGACGAACGCGGCGACAAAGAACGCGTCGAAGAATTCTTCTACAGCGGCGGCATCGCCGAATTCATCAAGCACCTCAATCGCGGCAAAGCTTCCCTCCACGAAAAACCTATCCACTTCGAAGGCGAGCGCGATGTCCCCAACGGCAAGCTCTACATCGAAGTCGCGCTGCAGTATAACGATTCCTATTCGGAAAACGTCTTCAGCTTTGCCAACAACATCAACACCGTGGATGGCGGCTCGCACCTCAGCGGCTTCCGCAGCGCTCTCACGCGCACCATCAATTCGGCTGCGGCCTCAACCGGGCTCATTAAAGACGCCAAAGACAATCTCACCGGCGACGACGTTCGCGAAGGCCTAACCGCAGTCATTAGCGTCAAATTGCCTCAACCGCAGTTCGAAGGGCAAACAAAAGGCAAACTCAATTCCGATATTCAAGGCCAAGTCGTCCAACTCGTCAACGAAAAGCTGGGCGAATTCTTCGATAAGAATCCAGCCATTGCCAAAAAGATCATCAGCAAAGCCATTGACGCGGCCCGTGCGCGCGAAGCAGCTCGTAAAGCGCGCGATCTAACCCGCCGTAAGGGCGCCCTCGACTCCGGCGGCCTACCCGGCAAACTGGCCGATTGCCAGGAGCGTGATCCCGACCGCTGCGAATTGTTCTTGGTCGAAGGCGAATCGGCCGGTGGCACCGCCAAATCCGGCCGCGACCGCCGCTATCAGGCAATTCTGCCGCTCAAAGGCAAGATCCTCAACGTCGAAAAAGCCCGCTACGACAAAATGCTCGGCCACGAGGAAATTCGCGCTATGATCACCGCCATCGGTACCGGTATCGGTAAAGGTGAGGATTTCGAACTCGCTAAACTCCGCTACGGCAAGATCATCATCATGACNNTCGCGCAGCCGCCGCTCTACCGCATTAAAAAGGGCAAGAGCGAAAAATATATCAAAGACGACAAAGAGTTCACTCGCGAAATTCTGCGCCGCGCTACAGAAAATCTGGCGGTCCAATTGGCTCCCGAAGACAAGGCTGCGCCGGTCCAACTAGAAGGGGGCGAACTGCGCACCTTCCTGATGCAACTCGACGAATTAGAACAGATTTCGGCCCGTCTCGTGCGCCGCGTCAGAGTTCCGCTCGTGGCCGAAGTACTTTCCGACGTCAGCCTTAGCATCGACACCAAAGCCGATTGGCAGAACGAAAACAACGTCAAAGCCGTCGCCGAGAGGTTTAAGCAAGCCAAACTTGAAACGATTGTCGAAAAGGAAGAAGAGCACTCGGCCTGGATGATCGGCTATCGCGACCCAACCAACGCGATGCGTATGATCAACACCGAGTTCCTCTCGCTGCCCGAATTCCGCAAGACCCGCGCGCAAGCGAAACTGGTGTCCAAGTTCAATAAGCCGCCGTTCACCATCCTCAAAGACGGCCAAAAACAGACCATCTCCAGCTGGCGCGATTTGCTGAACACCGTAAAAACCGAAGGCACTCGCGAAGTAAACGTGCAGCGTTACAAAGGGCTCGGCGAAATGAACGCCGAGCAGCTCTGGTCAACCACCATGAACGCCGACACGCGCACTTTGCTGAAAGTGGACCTAAACGACTTTGCCGAAGCCGAGCCTATCTTCTCAACACTAATGGGCGAAGACGTCGAAAGCCGCCGCAAGTTTATCGAGGACAACGCCCTCGACGTTCGCAATTTAGATGTCTGAGCCGCAGCGAAGCAAAAGTGGGGACTGCCACNNTTGCGTTAGGGCGCGTTAGATAGCTTCAATCCAGTCACGATCGATTTCAACGGCGATCGACCGCTGTAGCATCGTAACGGAAATCACTAGCCGGAAATCGGATTTCTTCTTGGTCAGAATTCCTTCAACTCCCACCAGCGAACCCCGTCTGACTCTGACCTTTTGGCCCTCGCGCAGAAACGGGCACGGCTCAGTCGCCAGACCCGAGTGCAGAATCGCGTCAATTGCTTCGATTTCTTTATCGTCGATGGCAGCGGGTTCCGTGCCGCATCCGACGATGGAAATAACGCCCGCGGTCGTTAGTACCGGCAATCGATTTAATGGATCGAACCGGCAAAATACATACCCTTGAAATAAAGGGGTATCGGCAACCACCACGCGGTCAGACCAGCGGCGCCGGCTCCGGTAGCTAGGCAAATACGCGCTCAGGCCTTTGTTCTCAAGCGCGATCGCCGCAACTTTTTCAAAATTT
>PMSX01000186.1 GCA_003167495.1 Bryobacterales bacterium
CACTTACTTGGAAGGCACACTTCCTGTTTGTTCGTCGCGATTGGCTGAACCAACAATTGCAGCAGCCCGCGAAAGCGGCGATGTCCGTTGCCGGGGTTGAGAAATCACTATGCGAACTGATGGCCCATGACTTTGGCATCGCGATGATTCGCAATACCTTTAAGAATATGGTGGTGGCGTGCGAATCCAACACCGACTGGAATATCGCCCTGCGCAATCTGCGTGCGAAGTACGCGGATGAAGACGAAAATGTGTTCAAGGCGCAACACTACCAGACTCTTCGGGGAGCATTCGACGATTTCACGATGGGCAAGGTTCCAGCCTTTGGTGGTGGCATCGTGCATACCGCCCTTCTACTGAGGAATGAAAGGTTCAGAAAAGAGGCCGTGGTACTCGCGCGACCTCGTGATTTTGATTGCCCTTCGACAAGTACGATCATCGCGCCTGTTTCGATTCTTAACAAGTACCGGCCGGGACTGGAACAGGTCTGGGAGAGCGCAGCGCACTGGTTTAATGACCAGCTTGTTCAAAATGAGGAAATTGTGCGATCAGTTCTTCGCAAGCTGTATTCGGATGACCCTTTACTGATTCAGGCTGATCCCGAGGAAGTGCGTCGCCTCCTGCGAGATCATGTAACGATATTCGCGACCAAAAAGGAAGCCAAGAACATGGCGACGGATACAGCGCTGTACAAAGTTCAGGTGGAGAGGGCATGGTCCGCCGAGCGTCCTCTAACGACTGAGATTCAATGATTACGGAAACCGGGTCGGGCTTTTCTGCGAAATAGTCCCCCGAAGGTAGGCAGAGTTTCGAAAGGATATGCATCGTTGTATTTTCCAAGTGCTCCGGTGACCCTGGAATTGAGCGATATCTCGTTCAAATACAGCATCGGCGATAGACATGCGCGCGCTTTTTCGCTGGCACAATGTAATATCTCCGCTCGCGCCGGCGAGACGATGGGTATCCTTGGTCCATCCGGCGCGGGCAAATCAACGCTGCTGTCGATCATCGCTGGTCACCTACGACCAACGACCGGCGCAGTGCGGTTGCGCGGGCGCGATATCACCCAGGTCAGAGCAGGGCTGCGCAGGATCGTTACGGTTTTTCAGGAAGACTCGCTCTTTCCACACTTGACAGTCGAACAGAATGTTGCCTATGGGATAGCCACGCTCCAGCGCCATTCGGAAATCGTGGCGTCAACTCGCGCCGAGCATTACCTCCGTCGGTTCGGCCTCTTCAACCATCGGACGAGTAGTCCTGCGGCGCTAAGCGTCGGGGAGAAACAGCGCGTTGCTTTGTGCCGAGCATTGGTCGCGGAACCACAGGTGCTGCTCTTGGACGAACCAACGGCCTCCCTCGACTGTATCCAACGCGACGTGTTGATGGACCTGCTCAGAGAGACGCTCCAGTGCGAGAAGGGCCCTACCATCATTATCGTCAGTCACGACCGGGATTTCGCTCTCGATCTCTGTCCCACCATAGCGGTGCTGGACGAGGGAAAGGTGCTCTGCCAAGGCGAGAGGGAAGACTTGCTTGCGGTTCCCCCGAGCCGACGTGTAGCTCAGATCCTGGGAGGGCACTTTATCTTAGATGGACAACTGGAATCAGAATCCATGTTCCGGCTATCCGACGGTGTGCCAATTCCGATCAAACTCAGCGGGCGCCACGCTCCCGCTGAGCGCAACTGCAGCATTTTGATTCGGAAATCAGAGATTTCTCTGGATAATCGAGAGCACACGAGTCCATGTCAAATTACTGGACGAATCGTGAGAATCACGCCGTCCCCGCTCTGCAGCCTGGTGGAGGTAGAGATCGGGCGGCAAATCAGAATCCAGATTCCGAGCACGGGGGCGCAACACGCAGCATATGCTGCTGGTGACACGATTTCTCTCTGGCTTTCGGAAACAGCCGTGCAAGTGGTCGGGCGATCTCCCCAATCAGCAGATATCCCTGAGGTGGCCCTGAATTAATGCACTCTCAATCAGGCGGGTACCAGGAAGGAGTCATTTAATGGCGGAAGACCGATTATCGCGAAGGTCGTGGATTACGCACGTTGCGGATTGTGGTGCCGCGATTTGCCTTGGCGCACTCGCGTCGTGCGCCCGAAGACCGCCTACCATACGGATGTATGCGTCAGGCGGTTTCGATATTGGGGAGGCGGCCTGGCAGAAGGTATGCAGCGGCCTCGGCGTCTCGATGTCGTTCAAGGACAACGGAAACGACACCGGTCCAATCGTCGCCCAATTGACTAGCGGCAGCGCTAGCCTCGACTATGATCTTGCCGGAATACAAGGTGGTGTTGAGACTGTTCTCGCAAAGGCCGGCGTCGTCAGCCCGTGGGACTTGTCACTGATTCCGAATTTCCAGGAGACGTGGCCCTGGGTCCAGGACATCAAGTACCCAATAGTGAGTGGCAAACGTTTTGGAATCCCTATCGGTGTCAACGCGGATTCGATCATCTACCTGCCGGACAAACTCAAAGCGGTTCGAGGCTATGAGAGCGGGACGGTCGATTCCTATGCGGCTGTGTTCGACGAAAGGCTTAAGGGAAAGACTTCGATGGAGGATGCCTGGATCAATAGTGTCATCTTCACGGCCATTTACCTCAAAGAGAGCCTTCACCTTGCGATCGGCGATCCCGGCAATCTGACCGAATCCGAGCTCGAAGGGGTCATGAAGTTCTTGATCGATAAGAAACGCCGGGGCCAGTTCAGGAAATTCTGGAACGGTTGGGAACAGGGAGTCGAACTCGTCCGCAGTGGCGAGGTTTGGGTCATGACGGGCTGGGAACCCATCGTAAAGGAACTTCAGCGTCGCGGAATCAACGCCCTTTACGCTGAGCCCAAGGAGGGCTATGAAGGCTGGACACAGGATCTTCTGCTGCCTTTAGGGGCGCGAAAGCGCGGCGTTGAGAGTTCAGTACATAGGTTGGTGAATACTTTGCTGGACGGTAGTTATGGCTGCTTCCTGGCGTCATTGCGGGGATATGTAGTCCCGAATGATAGGGCGTCGAGACTTGCGAAGAGCACCTCGGAATTCGATCAGAGCCAGGTATCAGAAACTGTGCGCAACGTCCAGAGGAAACTCGGCGGCAAGATTTACTGGCAGAATGTGCGTCCTGACAACTATCCGCTATATGAGGAGTGGTGGAGCAGACTACGTAGCGCGTAGGGTCCGTTCTTATTGAGAAGGACGCCACTCTGCGAATCCCCACAGAAGAAAAGCTTGAAAGGTCCAGCGAGTTTCGAAATCTTGGCCAGCAACAAGTACGTTGGGTCCGCCTTTTTTTTCGTCATATTGGCGATCCTGTGCCCGTTTATTATTGCTCTGCTGCTGAGCTTTTGGGTCGCCGGAGGTCACCTAGGCTGGGGACGATTTACATTGGCCGCTTACGCCGAGGTGCTCTCGGCCGGGCGTTGGACGGAGTACAAGACGATTCTGCTGCGCGCCGTCGCCGTCGCGACCGCGTGCCAGATGATTGCCATCCCCGTGGCTTATTGGCTCGTCCGGCTTAAATCTGCAGCATTTCGTACTGTGTTTCTGGTGCTGCTGGCGCTCCCTTTCATAATCAGCGACGCGTTGCGCGCGTTTGGATGGCAACTGCTGCTTGCTCCTGACGGACCCGTTGTCTTTGCTTGGCGTTATCTGGCGGGCAACGGCGCCCAGATGTCGTTGCGTTATAACGCCTGGGTACCGTTGATGGCGCTGGTTGCAAGTATGTCACCCTTTGCGGTCTTTTCCGTCCTTGCCGCCCTGCCCCAGCCGGACACCGCAATTTGGCGGGCCGCCGATGAACTCAGTGCGACAGCGAAAGCGACGTTCCAGCGCATCGCCATTCCCCTGTCTACGCCCGGGGTGGTCGTCGGATGGTCGGTGATTGTAGCTTTGGTGCTCGTATCAAATGCGGAGGTCCGATACCTGGGGGGACCCACGCAGACGAGCGCACAGACGATCCTGGCCTCCCTGCTCAACGTGAGTATACCTTCAGCACTGGCGTTCACCACCTTGTTGACCACATTCGTATTTGCCGTATTGACCGGTGCCCTCGCAATCCGGCGCTGGTGGCTCCTCCGCCCAACGAGCAAAGGGGGAAACAATCCTGGTGCTCCTTTATCAAAGGGGGGGGTGGTTGTGGAAGACCGATTATTGAATATCCCAGCAGTGGCACGTACACAAATCCGTTTGGTATGGACGCACCGGTTGTTCGTGACAGTGACCGGATTGCTCTGCGCTAGCCTCGCTATTTTTTCCCTAGTGTCGATCCTTGCAATTGTCGTTCTCTCGCTGACCCAGCAACAGACGTCGATGGGAGCGCGATGGACACTGGACAACTTCAGGGCCGCATATCAATCGGTAACACTTGAGGAGGCGTTTTGGAGTTCGATTGGAGTGGCTGTTGCTGTCGGCCTATTTTCTGCTGCGCTTGCGACAATGCTTGGCTTTGTATGGTGGCGACCCAAGATCCGGACCTGGGTGATCGCGGCGACCAGCCTAGGCGTGATCATGTCACCCGACGCCTATTCTATTTGCCTTGAGCAGATGCTTCGACTGTTCGGTGTCGAAAGTGGAAGCCTGTTCCTTGTGTTCATCGCTCACATGGCTTGGAGCCTCCCCATCGGGTTGATGTTTGTGCTGCTGAGCTATAGACAAACAAGCGTGCCGATGCTTCGCGCCGGGGTCGAGTTGAGCGGCGGACAGGTCTGGCGTCTGCGTTCAGTGGTAATTTCTACCAACCAATCTGCCATCTTGAGCTGCGGGGTGACGGGTTTTCTGATGTCAATTAACGAGTACACGCGGGCATCTTATCTTGCGGGCGGATCTCGTACTCTGAGCACCGAAGTCTTTGGCCGACTCGCATCTGGTTTTATCACTGGCGACAATGGCATTTATGCTGTCGCGACCACCACGACTCTGGTTACAGTCGTAATTGTGGTCACAGGGGTATTCTTTCTAAGCTCTGGATGGCATCTTCGTTCGAAGAGACGGGAACCAAGCCGCCGCCTAGAATGAAGGCAGATTTCGATCTCATGAACTTATCAATTCAGTACGATCAAGAGGGCTCGGCCTTTCAACTCGGCTTTCAGATTCTTCGAGAGCAGGGTCCCGGCCTGATCCCCCTGTGCCCACTAAACGGGCATTTCACGCGTGAGACAATACGGGAGCTCGTTCAGATATCATGCGAAGTCTTTTCGAGAACGTACTTTTTCATCCCTGACAGCCCGACGGTCCATACGCTGCTCGCACGGGGCAAGAGTCTGGACGAAGCGAAGAAGAAAGCAAAACAACAGAGCAAGCAGTTGCTGCGAAGGACCGAGGCAGCGTTGAGCGAATTCGGGACCCGGGGGGGCCGTGCGCAATTGCTCGACTGGGACAGGGATATTGCACGCCAACCTGTTTATCGAGATGAACTGAAACGGGTGGTTCGTCTGTTTGAACAAAGCGAGGATTTCAGAACAACCGTTGAGCAGGAAACCGATCTGGTGTTGCAAAGCGGGGTCGGCAAGAGCCCCTCAGAGGAACAAATCCGCCTTGGCGTGCCGTATGTGTGGGAGGAACTGGCCTTTTTAGCATCCGTTCACCGGATACTGGACGTCGAACGCATTGGATATGTGTATCACAAGGCTTGGTTCTTAACTGACGTTATCGACGGAAGATTTGATGGCCAGCATCTGAACCATTTGGGCTTCGTGCTGGTGAACAGGGCTGCAGCAAAGCAAATCCAGCAGGCGGGACTTCCCAATTTGGCCCCCCCTAGCCCGGGGCAGGGAGCAGTGTTTCACTGCGCTTAAACAGCGAGACCGCGCAGTCGTTCAAGGTATCGCTCGTTGCCGATTTCAATGGATAAATTTAATCTGATGCCAACGCCTTGCGACCTCCTGGTGGGAGGCGTCACCGTCATAGACTGTGTTCCCGGTTAACCTAACTAACTAATTTAGTTCGCTCTGTCTTCGACAGCGTTCGGTCCGACTATTGAGGGAAAAAAAGCTAACAATCGTTGCATAACTGTTTTCGCCTCGATTCGAGAATTCCAACAAGAAACCGCGATACGTCAGGGTGCAGGCTTTGCATCGGCCCAAAAAGCGCCAAACAAACGAAATGCAGTGGCCAGGCCATAGTTAGACAAGAGTCGCCGACAGGCTGTAGTAGAGCGCTGGTTCAGTGGACTGCTGTCGAGAGCCGCGAAATGCCGGAACATCCCCTGCTAGTCGGACCCAATCCACGTGGGCAATAAGTCGGCCATATACCGAAGCGCCAAATCCGGCAACGCCCCTGCGTTGAAAGTGTTTTTGGAAGATAGATCTTGCGGTAGTCGGCGTGTAGATCTTTCAGCAAATTCTCTGTCGTGCGTCTTACGGGTTACGGTGCAACCCGCGTTTGTTTAGGAAAAACTGCGGTTTGAGCCTTCCCTTCGGTTCAGCCAAGCAAATTCATCGCTCGCTCTAACTGGCAGTCGCGGCCGGCCTTCGCCATTACCGCGTCAAAAGGAACCTCGACCATGGGCACCACACCCATGCCTTCGAATGTCTTGCCATCCCAGGTCACATAATTCGAGACTGGAATTGTTAAAAAATACCCGTGACCGACGGCGAATCGGGAAAACCCAAGCAGCCGGCCTCTTGTTCGAGTGCCAACTAATGTTGCTAACTGATGATCAGCAGCGAAGCCCGCAACAATTTCAGCTCCACTCGTGGTGTGTTCATTGACAAGCATGGCAATTCTTCCGTCATAAGGCCGCCGCTTTCGCCCCTCGGTAACTACGACGATCGACTTGTCCAACTTTCGATATTTCCAGACAGCAAAAGGCAACGTCAACCGTGACCGGGGAATGCGCGTAAACTGTGGCAATTCCTCCCGGCGGTATCCAGTCTCAGTCCGCGGCCGCGTCAAACTATACCCGACAGGAACTCGTTCTGGTGTTAGATGGGTCATAAGCCGCAAATTGGCAGTGCCTCCACCCGGATTGCCTCTGATATCGACAATTAGTCGCCCGCACTGCCGAACCCGGCGAAACGCCGCATCAATTTGGTTCGCCATGTCAACTCCGACGAGACCTGGAAATTCCGCGACTCGAACGTAACCGATGTTACCCGCCAAAATCGAGGCATGCGCGTATTCCCGGCGGTCGCGATGAAGCAGCCAATAGGCCAGAGGGTTCGAGCGCCGTGCGCCAAATTCGCTTGGATCAACTTTTAGGGCTTTCGTTCCATTCCCGTTCTGGAAAGCGAGTTGGGATACCACATTGGCCGGAACTGCGGGCTTTATCGGCGGTCGCACTGCGGCATCGTTGATGGCAAGAAGTTCATCTCCAGATTTGACGCCGTTACTCGCGGCTAGACCATGTGCATGAACATCCTGAAAGACCCAGCCCGGCTCGGTGCGTGCAACTTCATGGAATGTCGCTGAAATCAACCTTCTAAGCTCAATACTCCGGTTCTCTTCGTGCTCGAACGCTGTTGGAAATATTCCAACCCGCAGCAGGCGCTCATGGACTTCATTCTCAAAATTCGGGGTTTCAAGCAGTTGCGGCATGTCCGCTTCCAGCAAAGGCCGAAGAGTGTCCCGGTACGCAACGTCGTACACCCTTTTCTCATACGTCGCCAGCAGGTTCGAAAGCACCTCACGGCGTAGATCGATTGACGGTTTGATATTGGTCATTTCGTTTACTAAGGGGAATGTGAGTAGCCGAATCGCCGGTGACAAAAAATCCCGCCCACAGCAGCGGCACTGCCTTTGCACCAAAGCGATCAATCATTTCGAGTTTCGCCGAACGTAAAGCACCACCGACCGGCATTCCGGCGGCCAGCCCTCTATAAAAGCGTGCCATGAGGGACGCGGTGAAAGTGTCATCGGCAGTCCACAAGCTCGCAACCACAGACCGCGCTCCCGCAAACAGAAATGCTTGGACAATACTGGCAATCCCATTCTGCCCTTCAAGCTTTCCCGCTCCGGCGTCACAGGCTGAGAGGGTCACTAGATCGGCGCGCAGGTGAAGGTCTCTGATCTCGCGAATCTGGAGCAGACCATCGTCAACTGTGACATGATCGAAACCCAGAAATAAACCAGACCTATCGGGAAATTTCAGATCGGCGAACCCGTGAGATGCGATGTGAATGACACGATACTGGTCAAGCTTGCGACTCTTAAACGCAGATTCGGAGGCATTCGAGCCCAAGAGAGATTGGCTATGGCCTCCAAAAATCTCCGTTATGTTCTGAATCTCTGTATTAACCGATGGAAGACTTCCGATCGTTTCGGGATGTTCTGGGTCAAAAAGGCCGTGGGCGGCACGGCCAAATGACCTACGGTTAGAGTTTGGATCATTCGCGCTACCGACGGCCAGAAGCGTTGTTGGACCGCCCGGCTGTCGTTGGCTTCGAAGAAGTGCAAGAACAGTTGCGGATGGCACACCAGAAAAAGTGTGACTCTGAAGGACATACTTCCCCTCATGGTCGATCAATGCGTCAAATGGAATAAATCCGAGTTGACCATCGGGGACGATCACTATTTGAGATTTCTGACGGAATTCGGCGATCGGATCGAATAGCTGACGATAGAGCACTCTGGCAGACGGCGAATCTCGCATGGCGTTCGTATCGTCAAGGTATTCTGCGATTGCCTTCTGAACAATGGACCGACCAACTAGTTCGTACTTTTTTACGGTGCCATTCGTTACAACCAGGCAGTAGGACTTCGGATCGTCCATCACATATTCGAAGACAGCTTCATTTGGTTGCAGAAGGTGTTGAAGAGTGGCCAGATCCACAGGTTTGCCGTGAATAGAGAAGCGCTCACGGTTTTGAGACAGGGTGGTTGCGTCAATATCTTCTTCGGTACGCTGAATCCTGTTTGCGAGTTGCCTGCGTTGCTCGATGTTCGTGGTGCGGAACAACTCGCTCTGGAGCCGATTGAGTTCCTGATATACGCGAAGTCTTTCACTGCTTTCCACGCCTTGCGGCCGAGCACGTAAATTGTCCGCCACTACCCGCCCACGCACGCGCTCAACAATTCGCAACGCACTATCGAGTTGGTTTTCGTGTTCCACAGCTAATTTGAAGTGACCACGGAAGACGGCATCCATGGTCGCAATCAAGGATGCCTTTACGGAAGCGCTGGGAACATTCAGCAGCATTGCTTCTACCAGGTTCTCCGCTTCTTCATAGTCCTGATTAGCCTGTGGAATGTGATTCAGGTGAGCCTCTATCTCGGCTGCTAGCGCCAGGTGCTGAGGTAGGAAGTACATATCAACAAGCTTTCTGCTGGCCGTTATGCATTCGTTTATGGACGATTCGGCATGTGGGAAATCACCCGCACCCATGTAAAGCTGCGTCATTAAGAGTTGCGCAGTTGCATACGGCCTGGGCATCCCAGCGTTCTTTGACGCGGCCGCAGCCTGCCGCAGAAGCGATTGGGCAACCGCTATACGCTTTTCTTTGATCGCACGGCCGGCGAGATCAAGCAGTAAGTCTGCTTTGTACACCTGCATGTTCGAAGCTTCAACGTACTTAAGGGCTTGCTCCAGCAGCTCCTCCGATTCGCGCTGATTCCCTTGTGCCTGAAGAACTTCCGATTTGCCCATGTAGGCCATCAGCGGAAACCGGACGTCCGGCTCTGAACGTGCGAAGTTCAGGGCTTCGTTGAGTCTTATCAGGGCATCGTCAAAGCGCTGTTGCTCCAGCAATCCCACGCCGTCAAGAGACTTCGCGCGGATCTCCCCCTGGACATCGTTTAGGCTTTTCGCAATAGCGAAAGCCCGCGCGTTTAGCTCAACTGCTTTCGCGGTGTCCCCCTTGAGAAACGCCGTGATTCCCAGTTCGCCTGAAATTCTTCCGATCCAAAAGCGGTCATTAAGGCTCTCGGCGACATGCAACGCTTCGTCAAATACCTGGCCCGAGCTCTGGGGATCTTTGCTGCTAAGATCAGCCGCTCCTTTCACCACTAGACACCGCAGCCGGAGTTCTGGATTTGCTCGGACGAGGGCCGTTTCCAGCAGTCGCGCCATCTCTTGCGAAACCGCAGGGTAGGACAGAATCGTTTCTGAATCGCCACGCAGCCGGCTGACTCGTGCGTAAGTTG
Organism: Bryobacterales bacterium; assembly: GCA_003167495.1. Classification (GTDB taxonomy): domain Bacteria; phylum Acidobacteriota; class Terriglobia; order Bryobacterales; family Bryobacteraceae; genus Bog-105. Next base: position 10,075 of record PMSX01000186.1, read on the forward strand.
CCTTAACCTCATCGTGCCGTGCGCTGAACTCCGCCTCCGCCCGTATCCACAGCGGCCTCGCCTTTGGATAGTTGTCCAACCGGAATAAATGTTCTGCCTTTGTGAAATCTGTCGTGGCACTCTGGCCGAAGAGTGCGGGCGCAAGGAGAGCGATACCGAAGAACAGGTGAACTGTTCGCATAGATGTGGCTGGCAAAAGCTAAATAGATGGACAAAACTGCATCTTGATTACAAAAAAAATGCTTCCATTCCAGACGAGTTTCGCGAGAAATCAAGAATAACGCGAATCTATTAGAGCGTTGGGATCAACTACACCTAACGGGTTGTGCCCTTACAATGCTGAATTCCGCGCCCATAATTCCGAAAAAGTACTTAAACTCGGAAAAACAACCGAACCGTTGTCCCGAATGCCCCTTGTCGTGACCTAAAAATTAGAGGGTCAAATGGAAAACACAGCGAACATTCTCACCATCGCGGAAATTGCCACCATTCTGCGATGCTCTAAGGCACATATTCAGAACGCAATACGAGGCAAAGTGCCAGGCTCGCCCAAGCTTACGCACCTGCAAATCGGTCGGCGGAAAGTTGTGACGAGGGAGTGGCTTGACGAGTGGATGCAAGTGAACAAAAAACGTTAGGAAGCATCCAGCAAATGGCAATCGAGTTCAACACTGATAATATCGCCGACGCCGTAGTCACCCGCCTGATAGATTGCGGAGTTCTGGTCCCCCGATTATTGACGCTCGACCAAGCAGCAACTTACCTCGGCCTCACAAAAGATGCGCTCAAAGCGAAGGTTCACCTAGGACGAGTTCCAACAGTAGACTTAGACAAGAAGCTCCGGTTCGATAGGCTCGACCTTGATCGGATTATCGAGGAGAACAAGAGGGTAGGATAGATGGCACGAAGGCGTAACACACACGGACAGGGTTCGATCTATCAGCGAAACGGCTGGTGGTGGTGTAATTACTCCGTTGACGGTGTCAGACGCCGTCAGCCCTGCAAAACGCGTGATCGGGACGAAGCGCTTGCTTTTTTACATCGGAAACAAGGCAAGCTGGCATCCGGCGAACTCCTTACNNCCGGATCGAGTACGAATTTCTGATCTGTTCGCGTTGCTCCTCGAAGATTATTCTGTCCGAGGAGTCGCACAGACCTACATTGCCGGTCTGAAGATCAAGTCAATTCTGAACCCGAAACTGGGGGACATTCGAGCCGCCAAACTGACAACCAGCCAGGTAAAGGAATACATTCGTGTTCGGTTGAAGGATGTCAAATCGGGCACGGTAAATCGCGAGTTGGGTTTGCTCCATCGTGCTTATCAACTCGGATACCAGCACGATCCTCCCCTTGTCGCCCGCGTGCCTTTTTTCCCGAAGCTAACGGAAGGCGAGCCAAGGAAGGGCTTTCTAAAACCGGATGTCTACAGAAAGCTTCTTTTTGAGCTGCCAGAGGAATTGCGGCTGCTTTTTGTGATCGCGTACCACGTCGGTTTGCGGCGTGGCGCGTTGCTGCGAATCAAGTGGTCACAAATTGATTTGGCAGCTTCATGTATATGGATGGAGGGCAAGAAAGCAAACCGAAAACCGGAGCCGGTAGCTGTGCCTATTTATGGCGATATGGCTAAGTTCATCGAAATGCAACCAAGAGCGACGGAATATCTGTTTGCGCGAGGTGCGAAGCCAATCAAAGACTTCCGTGAAAGCTGGGACCTCGCGTGCCAGCGGGCCGGAGTCCCTGACTTACTGTTCCACGACTTGCGCCGAACCGCGGTTCGGAACTTGCGACGCGCCGGTGTTCCGGAGTCGGTGATCATGAAGATAACCGGCCACCGTACGCGCAGCGTCTTCGACCGTTACAACATCACCGACCAAACTGATACTCAAGAGGCTGGTCGGATGGCTGGAGAGTTCTTAGCGAAAGAGCACGAGGAATTGTCACAAATTCCGTCACAAACAACCAGGAAGGTAAACTAATGAGACCCAGGAAGTCTTTTATTTTGTTTATGGTGCGGAGAGGGGGACTTGAACCCCCACGAGATTGCTCCCGCTAGCACCTCAAGCTAGTGCGTCTGCCAATTCCGCCATCTCCGCAAATGCAAACCCTTACTTCTTCGTCGGAGCCGTAGCGGGCGTAGCCGGCGCTGGTGTTTTCTTTTGCTGTTGCTGCGCTCGCGCTCTCTTAGCGCGGTTCTCCAGCACGCTACCCGAGCTGCGAGACTGTCCGTTAGCAAGAATCCCGAGACTCAGCGAAGTAACCATGAAAAGTGCGGCTGCGACCGTGGTCGCTTTCGATAAGACAGTCGCCGTTCCACGCGGCCCGAAAACAGTTTGCGATCCCATGCCGCCGAAGGCCCCGGCGAGATCAGCCGCCTTTCCGCTTTGCAGCAGAACGACGAGGATCAAGACCAGGCAAACAACAACATGCACCGCAGTAACGGCAATAGTAAGCCACGACATGACATTTTAAGTATAGCAACCCGGCTCTGGCATCGTTAACAATAGGAAATGACATGTCAAACCCGCTTGAACTGAGCCACTTGCGCGAGGATTACCGGCTGGCCAAGCTTGACGAGACTCATTGCGCCGCAAATCCGCTGCAACAGTTTCAGTATTGGTTCCAGGAGGTCGAGAATGCCGGGTTAAAAGAACCGAATGCCATGACGCTCGCTACCGTTGGCGATGGCGGCCAACCTTCGGCGCGCATCGTTCTGCTCAAGGGAATTGAGCATGGTGATTTTGTTTTTTACACCAATTACGAGAGCCGCAAAGGCAGCGAACTGGCCGTGAATCCGCGCTGCGCCTTGACATTTTATTGGGCGGAGCTCGAGCGGCAAGTACGCGTGGAAGGCGTGGTCCAAAAAGTATCGAAAGAAGCATCGGAGGCATACTTCAAAAGCCGGCCGAAGGGTAGCCGGATAGGCGCAGTGGTTTCCCATCAGAGCGCTGAGTTAGCATCACGCCAGCCCTTGGAAGAGCGATTGGCCGAACTGGAGCTGGCCCTCGCGAATACAGATGATGTTCCAATGCCCACCTCTTGGGGCGGCTACTACGTAAAGCCACACGTGATGGAATTCTGGCAGGGACGAACCAACCGCTTGCATGACCGCATCGTTTACCGGTTAAACGATGATGGCACCTGGCGCATGGGGCGCCTTTCTCCGTAACGTGTTTCGTTATTTGAACAGGGACAAGTCAATCGAATCGGCCATGGCTTTGTAGCCAGCGTCGCCGGGATGCAGGTGATCGCCAGAATCGTAGGCTGCCAGCATGCGGTCGGGATGTGCGGGATCGCGTACCGCTTTATCAAAGTCAATGACGCCGTCAAAAGCTTTGCTGGTTCTGATCCATTCGTTCAACGCTTTGCGCTTGACCTCCTTTTCTTCGGAGAAGTAGCCGGCGAAAACCGTTCCTTCGAACGGTGTCAGTGTTGCGCCATAGATTTTCACGCCGTGTTCGTGCGCGCGCACAATCAATTGCTGCAGAGCGGTTATCAAGTCGTCGGTCGTCACTGTCTCCGACAGCGGGGCAGAACTCCCGGCGTGGCCAAGATCGTTAATACCTTCCATCACAGTGACGTACTTCACGCCTGGCTGCTCCAACACGTCACGGTCAAAACGAGCTATGGCATTCACGCCAAACCGGATATTGCTTTGGGCATCGTGCAAAATGCGGTTGCCGCCAATGCCCGCATCCACCACGCCCAGTTTGGCGCCTTTGCGCGCCAGCAGTCTGGTGGCTAATTCGTTGGGCCAGCGGCGATTGGCATCGCTAGTCGAGCGTGCGCCATCCGTAATGGAATCGCCAAATGCGACCACAGTGCCTGCCTTCAATGGAGCTTCCACATCCACACCTCCTAAAAACACCCAGGACGTCAGCGTTTGCGGCTGTGAGATCGAACTCGCGGCCGCTTGATTCCCTGCACCTATGTAGGAGGTCTGTTCAGCAGAATAATGAACACCCCCTCCCAGCGCAGTGTGAGGAAGGTAGACGCTGATCGCCAAATCGCTGTCGGGTGCAACGGCAAGTTTGACAGGATCACTCAGGAGGATAGCGTCTGGAGGGATAGTGACCGCAGTGCGGCCATTGAAAGTCACAGCCTGATCAGTGCCGGGAGTAATCGCGGAATCCTTGCCCCGCACCGCGACGTGTGCCGCCCCAATTGCCACTCCCTGCTTACCAAAAGCGTTCGACAAGCGCAAGCGGATTGTCGCGCCGCCCATACTCGTGTGGATGATTTCACGCACTGTCTGATCTGAAAATTCAAGATGGGCCGTGCGCATCTGCGCGTCATCCATCTGCGGAGCAGGACTGGCGGCCCAGGTCGCCACCCAGTGGGACGCTCCGGCAAATCCGAAAAGACCGCTGTTGGACGAAAGTAAAAGCAAAGCAACAATGAGTTTCATAAGTCGTCAAATCTCAAATCTGCGGCCGGCCAGCAGACCTCCGTCAATCACACAAACCGACCCGTTGACAAACGCCGATTCCTCCGATGCGAGAAATAGAGCGTACTGCGCCACCTCCGAAGGCTGACCAATCCGCTTGAGCGGGTACATCTCCAACAGGCGCGCATAACCAGTCGGGTACTTCTTCCAATGGTTCATCGAGGTGGGCGTTTCAATCGTTCCTGGGCAAATCACGTTAGAGCGTATCTTCCATTCGCCATATTCAGCCGCCACCAGCCGCATCATGGAAATGAGTCCACCCTTCGCCGCTGTGTAGGCCGTCTCGCCAAAACCAAAAAGCGCATTCACGCTCGATATCGTCACAATGCTGGAGCTTTGGCGTTTTTTCAAGAGCGGAATGGCTTGGCGGGTGCAGAGAAACGGCCCTTTCAGGCAAATCGCAATGGTCTTGTCGAAAACGTCCTCCGCAACCTCAGTGATGCAAGTGTCGCCGGAAGAGATGTTAATGGCGTTATTGATCAGCACGTCCAAGCCTCCGTACAGCGCCTCAGTTCCCGTCATCAACGCGGACACTTCTGCGGAACTCGATACATCGGTGTGGATATAAGTTGCCTTGCCTCCGCCATCTTCAATTTGCCTGGCAATTCGGACACCCGTTTCATCCGCAATGTCGGCCAGCACTACAGACGCGCCCTCAACTGCAAATAGAGCAGCCATTTGAGAGCCGATTCCTCCCGCGGCGCCTGTAATGACAGCAACTTTCGAAGCTAGTCGTTTCGCCATCCATTTAGTATCATTGCAGAACCTGTGTTTTAAATTCGTAAAAATTCGCAAGGAAAGCAAATGGGACTTAGAACGGTCTTGGGCATGAGTCTTGTTCTGTCGCTGGCATCGCCGGCGGCAGATAAGAGCCAGCCACCGCAGGTACTGTTAAGTGTGAAGGTCGGCCTCTGGCAAATGACATACACAACCGAACGCAACGGAGTTGCGGTAGTGCATGCAGTCGCGCCCGAATTGCTGGCAAAGATGACCCCGGAGCAGCGTGCGCGAACCGAATCCCGCCTAAAAGCACGCGCCGCGCAGGGGTCGCAGGTTGAAACAAAGCAATATTGCCTTACGGGGGAAAGGCTCAGGAAGGCAATCTTCGACAGCGAAGAAAATCGAACTTGCCGGCGAACCCAGGTTACTTCCACGACTAAGCTCCAGCAGTTTCATGAAGAGTGCACCGACAGCGGAACAAAGCGGTCCGTGGACGGACGTTTCGAAGCCCTCGATTTCGACACTATGAAGGGTTTACTAAAAGTGAAGGCCGAAGGAAACAATCCGTACACAATAAACGTGGAGATCGCCGGCAAGTGGATCGGCGAGGATTGCGGCGACAAGGCGCACTAAGGCACTAAGACGTCGCCTCGTCACTTATTCCAAACGGTAATTCGGAGCTTCCTTGGTGATAATCACGTCGTGAACGTGGCTCTCCCGCAAACCGGCCGAGGTGACTCGCAGGAAGCGCGCATTCTGCTGAAGTTCTGCAATAGTGTGACAACCGCAATAGCCCATACCGGCGCGCAGTCCGCCCACCAGTTGGTAACTTAGATCGGCCAGTGGCCCTTTATAGGGAACACGGCCTTCAATCCCCTCCGGCACCAATTTCCCTCCACTCGTCTGAGCATAACGCTCAGAAGTGCCGGCGGGATTAGCGCCCATGGAACCCATACCTCGATAGCTCTTGAAGGTGCGGCCCTGATAGAGAATCGTCTCACCCGGACTCTCATCTGTCCCGGCCAGCAAGCTTCCAATCATGACCGAATCCGCGCCGGCGGCAATCGCTTTCGTGATGTCACCTGAATACTTTACGCCGCCGTCGGAGATCAACGGAATTCTAGCGGCGCGCGTGGCTTTGGCACACTCGGCAATAGCCGTAATCTGCGGCACTCCCGCGCCACTTACCACGCGTGTAGTGCAAATGGACCCAGGCCCAATGCCAACCTTGATGCCGTCGGCCCCCAGTTTTGCCAAATCACGCGCGCCCTCAAACGAAGCCACATTGCCAGCCAGAACTTCCACGTCCGGCAAGGCATGTTTTAAGGCTTTGACGGCGTCCATCACACGCTGATGGTGGCCATGGGCCGAATCTATGGCGATCACGTCCACTTTCTTGCGTACCAGTTCTTGCGAGCGCTCTAAGAAGTCGCCCGTGGCGCCAATGGCGGCAGCCACCCGCAAGCGCCCTTGCGAATCCTTGGCGGCATTCGGATATTTCAATTTCTTCTGAATGTCTTTTACGGTGATAAGCCCTTTGAGCGCAAACTGGTCGTCTACCACCAGCAACTTCTCCACGCGATGCGTGTGTAGAATCCGGCGCGCATCTTCGAGCGTAGTGCCCACTGGCACAGTCACCAGATTCTCTTTCGTCATCACATCGGAAATGGGCAGGTCGTAGCGGGTTTCAAAGCGCAGATCGCGATTGGTAAGAATACCCACTAGTTTGCCGTTCTTCGTGACGGGCACACCGGATATGCGGTAGTGACTCATCAGTTCCAACGCCTCGGCAATCTTTCTTTCCGGCTCAATGGTCACCGGATCGACAATCATGCCGCTTTCACTGCGCTTCACGCGATCGACTTCCTCCGCCTGCCGTTCAATGGACATGTTGCGGTGGATCACGCCAATGCCGCCTTGTTGCGCCAAGGCGATAGCCATGTGCGATTCGGTTACCGTGTCCATCGCGGAACTCAGCAGCGGAATCTTCAACTCAATTTTGGGCGTGAGCCGCGTCGTCGTATCGGCTTCAGCGGGCGTAACATTGCTGTGGGCCGGTTGCAGGAGGACGTCATCGAAAGTAAGGCCTTCTGAAATTACCTCTGGGATCATCGAAGTACTCTCATCGTAACAAGGCCCGCCGGTCGCTCGTTCACCGCTATACTTAGAAGACGTGAACCAGGTCGGCCGTTATCAGATCTTGGAAGAACTGGGTCGCGGCGCCTGCGGCGTCGTCTACCGGGCGCTCGATCCTGCCATCGGCAGAACTGTGGCGATCAAGTCTATTCGCTTCACCGAATTCTCCGATCCGGACGAACGCCGGGATTTACGTGAACGCGTGCTCCGCGAGGCACAATCGGCCGGCAAACTTTCACACCCAAACATCGTTACCATCTACGACGTTCTCGAAAGCAACGAGCTCGCCTACATTTTCATGGAGTTTGTGGATGGCTCTTCGCTCAAAGACGCGATGCGCCGCGACGCGCTTCCCTCACGCGAGCAGGTTCTGAGCATCCTGCGGCAGTTGGCTGAGGCGCTCGACTATGCTCACCGCAAGGGCATCATCCACCGCGACATTAAACCCGCCAACATCATGATCTCCGACAAGGGCGTGGATAAGGACGGCGTCGCGAAGATTGCCGATTTTGGAGTGGCCAAACTCATTTCTCATGAAGCGACCCATCAGCGCGTCTTCATGGGTACACCCAGCTACATGTCCCCCGAACAGTTGGAGGGTGTCTCGGTTGGCGGTGCTAGCGATCAGTTCGCGCTTGGCGTGATCGTCTTCGAACTGCTCACCGGCGAAAAACCTTTTGCTGCTGAAAACCTCGCGGCCCTGCACTATCTCATTTGCAAGCGGCCAGCCAAGCCGGTAAACGAACTCAATCCCGCCCTCAGCGAGACAGTGAACCGGGTGATGGATCGAGCGCTGGCAAAACTCCCCGAAGAACGCTTTCCCTCGTGCAGTGAATTTATTGGTACGCTTTCCGTCGCGCTTGGCGAATGTACCGAGTGGCGGCCCTTAACGCCGCGAAAGAACGAGGAATTAGAACCCGTTGTAGGCAATGGGTGGTACGCGCCCGAAACCGTTGTTTCTTCCAGGCTTATTGAAGCAGGCGAAGCCGTTGACAATGCAGTGGTAATTGACCCAGTGGTACTGCCACCAGAGCCCAACAAACTTGCAACCGCGGTGAGTATTCGTTTGGCTACGGGCGCGCAGCGCCAACAGTATAAAAGCAGCCACGAGCGAAGTCTCGGACCGCGGCCGGCCGGAACAAGGGTTCGCGTTGGTGTACAACGCCCGGCAGCGCGCACATGGGGTTTGACCATGGCCGCCTGCGCCGCAGTCACCGTTCTAGGTATTTTCCTTTTACGCCTGATCTCCGCACCTGGAGCCAACACGCAAGATACAGAATCAAAAAGGGTTGTCGGGGTTGCTCCTCCAGAAGATCTCAGCACCGCTACGACCAACCCCAATCAGCCGGCAGATCTCACCGTCCCTCCGGTTGCCACGCCCATTAGCACCGATTCCAATAGCTCCAGCACGACGGTGGCTGTTCGCGCACCGGCCGCGAAGCAGGAGCGTGTGCCGCAAGAGCAAGTGCCGCAAACGCAAGCGCCGCAACCTATTCTGCAAGCTTCTTCCGTTGCCGTGCCACAGCAATCCCTGAAGCCCAAGCCCCAACCGGCTCCCACTCCCCTGCCCGTTGCCACGTCGGACGTCGAGCTCGTTAGTGATCCACCGGGAGCTCGCGTTCAGGTCGATAGCCGCTCGGATCTTTCGTGTCTTGCACCTTGCAGCGTGCCGTTGGGCTCTGGCCGCCACACTTTGCTCGCCGATTTAGGCGGCTATGGAACCGCTCGTAAGATCTTTAATGTACCTGTCACAGGCAGTGTTTTCATTTCCATGACGGGCAGTACGGGCATGCTTTTGCTAACCAGCGAACCAGCAGGCACAAACGTCTCTGTAGCAGTGGATGGAAAAGATTACGGGTCAACGCCAGTGAGGGTGAAACTAAGCGCCGGCCGGCACCATTTGAGCCTTTCCGATGGTGTGCGCCATCACGACGAGACTATTCAAATCGATACCGACGGTATGTACGCCCGCATTTTCCGCTGGTAAACGCTCACCTCAACGTTTCAACCAAGTCAAATCGCGGTTCGCCGGCAGCCCGGGAATTCCTTCGGCACTGAGGACCGCACGATTCACAGCGCGTGCCATCACCTCCGCACCAATCGCGCCAATGGTTGTGACATCGGCTCGAACGGAAGCTGTTCCAGTCGCTGCCGCAAAAATCGTGTCGCCGTCGGCCGCCGTATGAACAGGGTTGATCGTACGAGCCAAACCGTCATGCGCCATCTGCGCAACCTTCGTTGCCTCGCTCTTGGTCAATTCGGCGTTCGTCACTACAATCCCAATGGTTGTATGAGCTCCCGTTTGCTCACGACGATGGCCCGGCAGCGTCGCCCCCTGCATCAACTGCGCTATACAATCCAGGAACCCTTCGCCATCGGCTCGAGCGCCCGCCAGAATCCGGCCGTTCTCACGGCCCCTCACATCTCCCAGTGCATTCACCGCCACCATCGCGCCAATCACCAAGCCTGTGTCAGCCAGAGTGACGCTGGCCGACCCCAAGCCCGATTTCATCGCCGCCTGCATGCCGAACATCTTGCCAACTGTTGCTCCCGCGCCTGCACCTACGTTGCCTTCACGTGGCGGAGTGTTGGCCGCCGCCACACAGGCCGCATAACCAGCATCTGCGTCAGGGCGGATTTTCGGATCGCCCAAGCCTAAATCAAAGAGAATCGCCGCGGGCACAATCGGCACAATCACGGGACCTACGCGATAGCCCATCTTGTTTTCTTCCAGGTACCGCATCACGCCACTCGCCGCGTCCAGCCCAAACGCACTGCCGCCCGCTAATAAAATAGCGTTGATTTTTTGCACCGTATTCAGCGGATTGAGCAAATCAGTTTCACGCGTGCCGGGCGCTGCGCCGCGCACATCCACGCCCGCCACCGCGCCGCCGTTTTCAAAGATCACAACCGTGCAACCGGTGGGCCGTCTGCTATCGGTGTGATGCCCCACGCGCACTCCACCGACATCTACAATGCTGCCAGGCGAAGTGGACCTTTCCTCCGCCAACGCCGGCAAAACAGCCAGCCCCGCCGCTCCTCGCAGTAAGTTGCGTCTGCCGAATTGTACTTTCTGCATCGCCAGTGCTCCATCATAGGACTTTGGCATCTATGCCCACTAGTATCTCCCTCCGCTGGATTGCGGTGAGCGTTTTCGTGCTCTCGACAACGCTGAACTATCTCGACCGTAACCTTCTCAGCGCCCTTTCGCCGCTCATCATGGCGGAGTTTCACTTTGAACTGACAGGTTATGGCTGGCTGGTCTCGGCTTTCTCCGTCACCTATGCCATCAGCGCGCTGGGTGCTGGCTGGGCCCTCGACCGCTTTGGGGTGAATCGCAGCATCTATGTCGCAATGACATGGTGGTCCACCGCCGCCGTCGGCACCGGCTTGGTTCGCGGATTCTCCGGTCTCGGAGTGTGCCGTTCGGCTTTAGGCATCGGCGAATCTGCGGGTATTTCGGCCGTCGGCAAGCTAAACGCCGTTTATCTCAAGCCGGAAGAGCGCGCCCTGGGAGCGGCACTCAATCAGATTGGCATAAGCGTGGGTATGTCTCTAGCTGTCTACTGGGGCGTGCCCGTGGCAGCGGCTCACGGCTGGCGCTGGCCCTTCATGATAGCCGGTCTGTGTGGCTTCGCTTGGTTGCCGCTCTGGTGGTTTGTCAGTCGGCGCCTGCCTGCACAATTCCGTGAGTCGGAACTCACCTCCCCCTTGGAACGCCGCAACAAGCCGTCGTTCGCTATCTTGCGCGAACGCAATCTCCTGCTGCTCGTGCTCGCAAACCTTCTATGGATGGGCAGCTACTCCCTCTGGTCGAATTGGACGACTCTCTACCTAACGCACGTACAGAACATCAGCTTGCGAGAATCGAGATACTACGCCTGGATCCCGCCGTTCGTCTCAAACATAGGTGGCTTCTTCGGCGGTTGGCTTTCGTTGCGCTGGACAAAAACAAGTGCGGACCCCATCGGCGCACGCCGGCGTGCTGTTTGGGTGAGTGCGCTGTGCTCGTTGATCACGCTCTTCTTGCCGTTTGCCGCGGACGCACGTTGGGCGACCGCCCTAATTTCTGCGAGCTTCTTCTTCGCGCTAGCCGGAAGTGTAAATATCTACGCTCTGCCGATTGACATCTACGGAGCAAAACGTTCCGGCATGGCGCTCGCGGCGCTGACTTTTTCCTATGGACTACTCACAACTGCGATTTCCCCCATCATCGGCTATCTCTCAGATCACAAACTCTACACACAAGTGATCTGGCTCGTGACGCTGCCGCTTATTTTGAGCGCAGTGGTACTGCAAGGCCTAACGGCGACCCCTGAACGTGCGACCACCTTGGAAGATTGACGTTTTGGAACCCGGAGGTTATTCTACAGGCAGATATGGCGATACAAATCACGATCCCAAACGATCTGGGAGCGCTGGTCCAAAAACGCTTGGCGAGTGGAAGTTTCGCCTCGGCCGAGGAAGTTCTCCGCACCGCTTTAGAAGCTCAGGACGCCGAAGAAAACTGGACAAATTAGGAGCGCGTCATCCTTGATGAAAAGATCGACCGCGCGCTAGAGCAAGTCGCCGCGACCGCTGAGGAAGCACTACTGAGACCTCTCGACGCGCAAGAGGAACAAGACCGCTGGCTGCTCGAGAACCGCGACGCAATCAATGCCAAAATTCAGCGCGGAATTGAGCAGCTCGACCGCGGCGAGGGCATCCTGGAAGACAAGCTCGACGCTCACTTGGCGAAATTAAAACCCGGCTTGAATGAGGCGTTCCTATACCCTGGCGCCCGAAGCCGCAAACGATTTGGCACAAATCTGGTGGTATATAAAAGCAAGGGCGAGCCAGGAAACAGCCGACCGCGTTGAGTCGGTCATTCGCGAGAAAATTCTTTTTTTGCGACTGCTCGCGGCGCGGGACACTGGCGCAAAGATCTGACCGATGCACCTGTGAAGTTCTTCCCCGTCTATTCTTATCTAATCGTCTACCGGCCTGAGACAAAACCCCTTCAGGTGGTGGCCGTTCTCCACGGCAGGCGCGATGTGGGGATGCTCTTTAAAAGATCGCGCTTAGGATCCCACCCTCAATACCCCAATAACCGCTCACTCTCTTTCACAATCGTCCCCACTTGCGGCAAAATCTCATCTTCCAGATTCGGATTGTAAGCCACCCAAGTATCTAACGCCCCAACACGCCCCACCGGCGCATCCAAATCGCTAAACAATTCACTCGCAATCCGCGCCGCAATCTCCGCGCCGTACCCCCACGAAAGCGTATCCTCGTGAGCAATCAACACCCGGCTCGTCTTCTTCACCGATGTACGAATCGCCTCCCAGTCATACGGCGCCAGCGTCCGCAAATCGATCACTTCCACCGACACCCCATGCTGTTTCTCAAGCTGAACTGTCGCCATCAGCGTTCGCTGCACCAGCGCCCCATAGGTCACAATCGTGAGATGTTGCCCCAACTTCACAAGCTTCGCTTTGCCGAACGGAATCGTGTAGTCTGGTCCCGGATGCGGCGAGCGGTTGTACACCTCGCGGTAAAGCTTCTTGTGTTCCAGAAACAACACAGGATCATCGCAACGAATCGCCGTGCGCAGCAAGCCGCACGCATCTAGCGCGTTCGACGGAAACACCACGCGCAGACCAGGTATATGCGTAAACACCACCTCACCGCATTGGCTGTGATAAATCGCCCCGCCCGTAAGATAACCCCCAATCGGCACGCGAATCACCACGGGACACGAAAACCCGTTGTTCGACCGCCAGCGGACCGTCGCCAGTTCGCTGCGAATCTGCATCATCGCGGGCCAGATGTAATCGAAGAACTGAATCTCCGGCACAGGCTTCAAACCGCAAACCGCCATGCCGATGGCGCGCCCTACAATTCCGGCCTCCGCAATCGGCGTATTGAAACAGCGTTTCGAACCAAATTCGCGTTGCAATCCGTAGGTGGTTTTGAAAACGCCGCCTTTCCCCTTCACTTCATTGAGATATTCTTCGCGGCTCACGTCGGCCACATCCTCGCCAAACACAATCACACGCGAATCGCGCCGCATCTCCTCCGCCAGTGTCCGGTTGATGGTATCCACCATCGTTCGCGGCTCGCCTTCCAACTGCGCCTCTTTATCGAAAATCGCCGAGCACGGATTCACCTTGTCCGAATAGAGAAACTTGAACGACGAACCCGGCTCCGGCGGCGCCTCGCGCAGCACTTTTTGTGCCAGCTCCTGCACTTCCTCATCAATGTCGCGAATAATATCTTCCATGGCACGCGGAGTAAGCATACCTTCTTGGATCAGATATTTGGGGAACGTTTTCAGCGGATCGCGCGCCGCTTCGTCTTCTCTTTCCACCTTCGGCTTGTATGCCTTCTCGTCATCGGAAAGCGAGTGCGAAAGCGGCCGAATCACCGTCGCCCTCACGAGCGACGGCCCCTTGCCCGCCCGGCTGTACTCTACCGCCTGCCGCATCACCCGATGCGACTCCAGAAAATCCGTGCCATCCACCTCCAGCCGCAACAGCCCCGGAAAGCCTGCCAGTAGGTTGGCAATGTTGCCACCCGCCGTCTGCTTCTCCACTGGCACCGAAATCGCGTAGCCGTTATCCTCAATCAACACAACCAGCGGCACCTTATCGATACAGGCGATATTCATGCATTCCCAAAACTCGCCTTCGCTCGTAGCTCCTTCACCCGACGTTACCAACGTAATTTCGCGCGAATCCGGAGCCAAATAGCTTTTCGACGTGGCACAACCCAGCGCTTGCAGAAATTGGCTGCCTGTCGGCGAAGACCCCGTCAGAATGCGCAGACGCGCCGACGACCAATGCGACGGCATCTGCCGCCCGCCAGAACTCGGATCGCGCCCCGCGCCCACTGCCTGCAGCAGCATGTCCTCCGCCGTCATCCCCAAAGTAAGCGCCAGCGCCCGGTCGCGATAGTAAGGTACAGCCCAGTCGCTCCCCGGCTTCATGACCATGCCCGCCGCCACCTGGATCGCCTCATGCCCCGCGCAACTGATCTGGAAGAAAATCTTATTCTGCCCCTTGAGCGTTATTTCCCGTTCGTCCAGGCAGCGTGAAAGATACATCAGGCGGAAAGCGCGAATAAGCGTCTCCCGGTCGAGTACGCCCTGAGCGGTTGGCGCGGTCGATGTTAATGGCGTAGGCACCATTTTGCATTATCGCTCGTAACGAAATCGGCATTTCTCGCCGCTCGCCCCATTGGCCCTAGCAAACAGCAGAATGGCGATTATCAGGATCGTGATTATATAGAATCAGAAATGGGAGAATAAAAGAATTTCATGGTTAGTACGGGAGCTGCAGCTGGCCTCGAAGGAGTGGTCGCCACTTCATCCTCTATTTGCTATATCGACGGTGAAAACGGCATCCTGAGTTATTGCGGTTACAACATCAATGAGCTGGCCAGCAACGCTTCGTTTGAAGAAGTGATTTTCCTACTGTGGAATGGCCGATTGCCCACACGGGCTGAACTCGTCGCTCTCCAGAACCAACTGGTGGCCGAACGCGATTTGCCCGCTGAGGTCACCACTTTCCTGAAGAGTGTCCCCAAGAATGCCGCCCCGATGGATGTGCTGCGCACGGCCGTCTCGCTCTTGAGTCTCTACGATCCACTCGCTGCCGATTCCTCTACCGAGGCCAACGTCGCCAAAGCCATCAAACTGATGGCACGGGTTTCCACGCTGGTGACCTCGTTCGATAATTTGCGCAATGGCAGCCCCGTCGTGCCAGGCGATCCCTCGCTTGGCTACGCGGCCAATTTCCTTTACACCCTATCCGGCAAAAAACCAGATCAAGTGATGCAGCGCGTTGTCGACGTTGCTCTGATCCTGCATGCCGATCACGAATTGAACGCCTCCACCTTTGCCGCGCGCGTCACCGCAGCCACTCTGTCCGATATTTACTCGGCAGTCACTTCTGCCATTGGTGCGCTTAAGGGGCCGCTGCACGGTGGCGCCAACGAAGGCGTCATTCAAATGCTCCTCAAGACAAAAACGCCCGATGAGGCTGTGGCCAAGGTAAAAAGCGATCTGGCGAACAAAGTGAAAATTCCTGGTTTCGGGCATCGCGTCTATCAAGTGCTCGATCCGCGAGCGATCCATCTAAAAATCCTGAGCGAACAGCTGAGCAAGAGCACCGGCCACACAGATTTATACGAAAAGTCGAGGCGTGTGGAACAGGCCGTTCGCGATTTGAAAGGCCTGAATGCCAACGTCGATTTCTATTCGGCCTCTTGCTATTACTCGCTCGGCATCCCGGTCGATCTGTTCACGCCCATCTTCGCCGTAAGCCGCATGTCCGGCTGGACGGCACATATTCTCGAGCAGTACCACAACAACCGCCTCATCCGCCCGCGCGCCGATTACACCGGTTTGCCCGATGGCCAGCCCTGGGTACCCATCGAAAAGCGCACTTCCGTCTAAATGTTCCGAACAACGACAACCACACTAACAACGACGACCACATCATTACTAAATACTGCTGAACTATTAAACACTGCTGAAACTGAGCCGGGAGCGTAAGCGACCNNTCTGTATGCACGATCTCAATTTCTTCCGCGCCCACCTCGACGAAATGCGCCAGCGCCTCGCCACGCGCGGTTTCACGCTCGACACAGACGCCTTTCAGGATCTCGATAAGCGTCGCCGTCAGTGCGTCACCGAAAGCGAACAGCTCAAAGCCGAGCGCAATCAAGCCACCGCTGAAATCGGCAAGCTGCGCAAAGAAGGCGTCGATACCACCGAAAAACAGCAAGCCGTCCGCGCTATGGGTGAACGCATGGCTGAGTTGGATCAGCAGGCAGCCAAGCTCGACGAAGAGTTCCGCGACGTATTATCGGGCATTCCCAACGTCCCGCACGAATCGGTGCCCGTCGGCAAAAGCGAGCAGGAAAATGTCGAAGTTCGCCGTTGGGGCAAACCGCCCGAGTTTCCGTTTCAGGCCAAACCACACTGGGATTTGGGTCCTGAATTGGGCATTCTCGACATGGAGCGTGCCGCCAAAGTAACGGGCGCGCGTTTCGCGGTCTATTGGGGCATCGGTGCGCGGCTCGAGCGCGCGCTGGTCAACTTTATGCTTGACCTCCACACCAAAGAGCACGGCTACAAAGAGGTGTTGCCGCCCTTCTTGGTGAATTCCGCCAGCTTATACGGCACCGGCCAGTTGCCGAAGTTCGCAGAAGATTTGTTCCGCTGCGAAAACACCGATTTCTGGCTCGCGCCGACCGCCGAAGTGCCCGTCACCAATCTATTTCGCGACGAAACGTTGAACGCCGACAAGCTGCCGATATCACTCTGCGCCTACACGCCGTGCTTCCGCAGTGAAGCGGGCTCCTACGGGCGCGACGTGCGCGGCATC
>PMSX01000228.1 GCA_003167495.1 Bryobacterales bacterium
ATTTGTTGGACACTACACTAGAGCACGGGAAGCAGAAGCACCCTGGCGAGATTCCCGAAGCACTTTCTACTAACCCAGCAGGTAATGCACCGGCGGCTCATTGAGCAACACTCTCTAGCTTCCCATGCGCCATCTTGTCATCAATGGCTAATTTTGTTTGGTGAAGAGATGTCGCGAGCGAGTCTCTCGATACGCGGCGGACAATGGGCGTCACGAAGAAACGAAACGCCGCGGGAATATCGCGGCTTAAGGCGATGGCCTCCAACTCGGCATACACGCCTCCGTCCCGCTCCTCCAAGCGCGTGATGCTGGAAAGCCGCCAAATCAGGCCAGTGCCCTCGTCCTCAGGCAAGGTTCGTTGCTCCGAAGTCCCAAACTTATCAACCTCCTGGATGTGGGTTGTGTTAGAAATGGCGTACCAGTGACGATCGTCCACACGAATATACGACGCTTCGCAGTCGGTATCGAGAGCCGTTTTCGCCACCACGGTTTTGTTCACGAGGCGAAGGGAAAAGAGGTCTTTGACTCCGTCAGAACCGTGCGAGATTGAGTCAATTACGCCTGGTTGGTAGATCTCTTTGTAGCGGTCATAGTCCCGCACGATCCGCAAAATGTCCTCGATGGTCGCATTAGGGACGAAGCCCGCGCCAAGCCAATCGTGGATGAGCCCGGAAGGAACTTTCTGCGGAATTTGCCGGCTGATTGGCCCTATGTAAGGTCCCTTAGTGCGGACATGCTCCGCCCGATCCGGCTCGTCATCGAGCCAAAGAAAATGTGCCCCAGGCTGGAGGCGAGCCTGCATCGCGGCAGTTGCCGTCTGAAGATAAGCATCCCAGGCTGCTTTCGTTTCCGGCTTCAAGGTGGCCGCACCAACGAACTGAGGAAGTTGCAGCAAGATCAAAATAACGACTAGGCCATCATTCTTTATCTTCTTAAAAGTTCTCGCCAATTCTAAAAACAAAAGCCGCAAATGACGGATTTCGTGTTGGCGGCTGCCGAAACCCTTGGCGCTCTCGATCTGCGTCATCATCTACCCCACGTGAATCGATTTGATTGCGATGTCATTGGTCAATTGATAGGTATCTCTTGCGCATGGGTGGCAATAGAACAATTGAGTTACCCAGCTTTCAGTCATAAAGAGCCACTGATGGCGGCCTTTGTTGGATTTATCTCACCCGACTAAGCTCGCTGTCCACCCAACAAAAAGTGGCGGCCCTTTAACGGACACCGGGGCTCAGCCAGTTCTGGCCAATCTATGATCGGTATCAGCCGAATTGGCGGGGCTCCTTGATCCAAAGTATGCTTTGGTCGAACACTACGCGCAGCACTACACTACATTCACCAGTGAGGAAGCTGAGAAGTACATCAAAAGGGCGCGCCGTGATACTTGCCCAATGACAGACGTCTTTTTGCTGGCCGGGCCAAGTGAGCCGATTCTCGCCAGCAAATGAACCCTGTCAGAACAAGTCGTCGGCCAGCTTTCGGTGGTGAAGAGTCATTCACGACGGTGTTTGTTGGATTGCCTCATCGGATCGAACCCCCAACAAAAATGCTTCCGAATGACTCTTGCATTTTGTGGACCCCGGGTTCACGGAGACTGAATTGGCGCGTTTTCTAAAACTAATACTTGTGATCGGGCTGACGGTTACGCTGCCGAGCTTGGTTGGATGCGGAAGCAAAACCCGCTATCCGAGTTACTACGTGTTGAACGTGCCCGCGCCTATTCCTGCAAATGCCCACTCCAAACCTATCTTTGGCCAGGTCGCTGTCCGAGAGTTCAGGGCACCGGCCTTCTTAAAGGAAGGCCCGATTGTGTACCGGCAATCGCCTGAGCAAATCGATTTCTACACCTATCATCGTTGGGTCGAAGATCCCCGGCGCGTTGTGACGGCCGCCTTCGCACGGAAGATACAGGCCTCCGGGCTCTTTCAGTCGGTCGATCTGATCGACGGTCATCAATCCGCTACATGTCTCCTCACTGGAACGCTTGACCACCTAGAAGAAGTTGACCGGGGCGCCACGGTCTTCGTCGAAGTGAGTATTTCAGCGCGATTGCTTAACTTGCGAACGGGAGAGGTGCTGTGGCAGGACACAAAATCAAAAACGACCCAGCTTGAGCGGCGCTCGATGCATGGCATTGTGAACCAATTGTCAGATGACGTGGGCGACGTTGTCGAAGGCTTAGTTTCGTCCATGCAGGAACGTGTTTCGGCGGAGTCGCTGGCGCCGAAGCCCACCAACACGAATGAATAACGGCGGTATGTCAAGAAGGAACGGAAATGCCTGATTCAATCGCTTCATCGCAGCCCAGCTTGGCGCACCGGCTAAAGGAGTGGCTCGTCCCAGGGCTGATTTTGTTTATGGCCGTTGGGATTCTATTTTTGATCGCTGGGAACTGGAATACATGGGCCAGTGAAAGGCCTTCGCAAGAAACCGACGATGCCTACCTGCGGGCAGATCTCACACCCCTCAGTACAAAAGTAGCGGGACTTGTGGCGACCGTCAATGTCTCGGACTATCAGCCGGTCAAATCGGGAGATCTACTCGTGCAGTTGCGAGACGATGATTTTCGGGCGCAGGTGCAGCAGGCCGAAGCTGCGGTAGCGGCAGGCGAGGATGCGCTCATCAACAATCAGCGCCAGAAAGAACTGCAGAACGCGCACATTGTTCAGGCGGACGACGGGATTCACGCGGCGGAGGCCGACATAGCGGCGGGCGAGGCCGGAGTAGAAGCGGCGAAATCGATGATCGCCAATGCCTCGAGCGGAATCGATGCCGCCAAAGCCGATATGGAACGTACATTGTTAGAACGCCGGCGCCAAGAAGCGCTCATCGCGACAGAGTCGGCTACGCACCAAAAACTCGAGCAAGCCGTTGCGGACGAGCAGCGCTTTCGCGCACAGCTCTCAAGCCGGGAAGCGGACCTCAGTTCGGCAAAGGCGCAGTTGGCCAGCCGCCAAGCTGATCTGGCGCGAGCACAAGCGCGGCTGGCTAGTACCAAGGACGAACTGGAAGCGCAGAAACGCCAGCGCGCTGTCCTCGACTCTCAGGGACTTATGCTGCACGCCGATCTAAGTTCGAAAAAAGCCGCGCTTGCACTTGCTCACACCGATCTCGATTACACGCGGATTGTCGCGCCGGAGAGTGGCATCGTTAGCGAGCGCAAAGTACGCCCCGGGCAACTAGTCAGTCCAGGCACCCAGGTTATTTCGCTTGTCCAAAAGGACATTTGGGTGCAGGCCAATTACAAAGAAACGCAAGTCCGCCGTATCCTCGCAGGAGACCCTGCCGAAATTCGCGTGGATGCCCTCCCTGGAACGATTTTCCGGGGGAAAGTCGAACATGTATCGCCGGCTAGCGGCTCACAGTTCGCCTTGTTGCCGCCTGATAACGCAACCGGTAACTTCACTAAGATCATACAGCGGATACCAGTGAAGATCGTCCTCGACGCCAACCAGGCCACTGAGCGTTTACGGCCCGGGCTATCGGTAATCGCAACCGTTCGCACAAGTGGCGCAGGCCAGTGAAGGTGCTTCGGTGATCGCCTCAGCGTCTAGAGGAGCTCCCGCTCCATCACAATCCAGCCAGTCTAAACCGGCCACCAATCCGTATGTTGGGATCTTGGGAGTCTTTCTTGGCGCTGGAATCGCCACCCTAAACGGGCGCTTGCTCAGCATAGGTTTACCCGATCTTCGCGGCGCCCTCGGCTTTGGCTTTGATGAAGCCTCGTGGCTTCCAACCGCGCTCAACATGGCGATGATGTTCAGTGGCGTGTTTGTTGTTTTCCTAAGCGTTGCCTTCGGCCCGCGCAAGATCTTGTTCACAACGGCGGCCATTTTTGGGGTTGCGTCCGCTCTTCTCCCCTTTGCCTCGAACTATCGCGGCATGCTGGCTTTAGTGGCGATCGCCGGTCTTAGTTCGGGCACCTTCTACTCGCTCACTATGACCTTCGTGCTAACCACGCTTCCCAGACGGCTGATTATCTTCGGGATTGCAGCTTACGCTTCGGACATTGTTTTCATTAGCAACATTGCCTCGGCGATTGAGGGCTGGTACGCCGAGCATCTGTCTTGGCACTGGATCTTTTGGACTGCGGCCATCCTCACTCCATTGATGATGCTATGCGTTTATTGGGGAATCCCCCGCAAACCTCCTAGCACTGATCCGAGACCCAGTTGGCGTGGCTTCGCTTATTTCAGCTTTGGCGTCAGTCTTCTCTATGGAGCTCTCGATCAAGGCGAGCGTCTGTACTGGCTGAACTCCGGCGTCATAGTCGCCATGCTCGCCGCGGGAATCTTTTTATTGGCAGCGGCGTTAGCGCGCCGTATCTCGCAGCCGAATCCAACGTTAAAGCTCGCCTTTCTCAACCACCGCAACATCATCATCCTCGCCTTATCAGTTTTCGCGTTTAGGTTCGTTCAGTTGTCCACCATTGTGCTCGTCCCCGGATTTCTGAGTAACATCCAGCAATACCGACCTTTGGAAACCGGCAATGCCCTTGCCTGGGTGGCGGTGCCAATGTTCGCCGTAGTCTGGCTAGTCGCTCTGATAGTGATCTATTCGCACTCGCGACTCATCTTGGCGCTAGGGCTCACCATAGCCGCGTTTGGCTGCTGGATGTTTGCACACCTCGATACGTCTTGGTCAGGGGCCAGCTTCGAAACCGTGGAAGTTCTTCTCGCCTGCGGCTTTGCCTGTTCATTCATTGGTTTGATAGGTAGTTTGGTTTTGCAAGGTCTGGAAGCAGGCGTTCTTTCAAGCGCCGCTAATGCTGCCACTTACTCCGGATTCGTTCACTTCATTCGTCTCTTTGGAGGTCAAGTCGGCGTCGCCATTATGACCCACTTCCTTGCGGTGCGGGAAAAATTCCACTCCAATCTGCTGGGTCTCCATGTGCAAAATGGCGATTGGGTTACTGACGAACGACTACGCATGCTGAGCAGCGGACTTTTCGCTGGGTCCTCTGGGTTCGAAGAGGCTCAATCCCGGGCCCTCGGCATTTTAGGTCAGCAGGTTCGGGCGCAGGCCTATACGCTGGCGACAGCCGATGGCTTCATCCTGGTCGGCTGGGTCGTAGTCGCTTATCTGCTTTTGATGCTCTTTCTCCAGCCGGGCAAACTCAGCTATCTGGATTTGAGGAACATGAAATGAACCGACCAAAATTCTACCGGACAATGGGGATGGCGGCGCTCGCCATCTTCTCCGCAGCAGTCACTTATGGCGCGGAAGTCCGTCGCCTCACCCTCACGGAGGCGGTGCATCTTGCAATCAGCCAGAACCGGGTGCTGAAAATCGCGCGCCTCAAGGTGACAGAGAGCGAGCAAAAGAAAGCCGGCGAACGATCTGCCTATTTCCCTTCAATCACTAACCAATCGAATGCGCTCCACGTTACGGATCTGCAGAATATCGGCATCCCAACGGGAACTCTAGGAACCGTGGCCGGATCGCTCGTCCCCGCTCAAAACGTCGTTCTCCCGCAAGGTCAGAGGACATTGTTTTCCAGCGGCACAATGCTTTCTCAGCCGCTAACGCAGTTGATCCGCATTCACCAAGCCAACCGGATCGCCGCCTCCGAAATCGCAGCTTCCCGCGACGATCTGAGAAATTCAGAGAACCAAGTCGCTCTTCAAGTGCACAATCTTTATTTCGGCATCCTGATCGCTCGCCTTCAAAAACAGGCGGCCGAACAACAAAGCACATATGCCGGTGAAAATCTGCGAGAGAGCGAGGACGACGTGCGCAACGGGAGCGCCCTCAAAGTTGCGTCCATTCAAGGCCGCGCAAGCGTACTGGAGAGCCGGCAAGCTGTACTCACCGCCGAACTCCAAGTCGACGACCTCACCACGGAATTGAACGACCTGCTAGGTCTACCGCTCGACACGCAACTCGAACTCGACCCCGGCGTGGCAGTCAGTGTTGAGCAACGCCCGCGGGAGGAGTATGTCCAGACCGCATGGTCGGAGAACCCCGAAATACAGGCCGCCGAGGAGGCTATCCGCAAGGCACAGGCCGGCGTCACTGCGGCGAAGTCCGCCTACATTCCCGATATCACTGCCTTCGCCCGCCAGAGCTATCAGGACGGAGTTCCGTTTTTCGTTCGCAATTTCGGCACCTTCGGTGTCAATCTAAATTGGGACGTGTTCGACTTCGGCAAACGCCACGCAGCCGTACGCGAACGGGAAACGCAATTGGCCGAAGCAGAAGAGAATCTGCGCCGGCTCAAGGAAGAAGTTGCCGTAGGAATCGAAAAAACCTATAACAAAATGGAGCGCACCAAGAGTCTGGTCGAGGTTGCCACTCAGGTTGTGAAACTCCGACAGGAGAGTGAGCGCCTGGCCGAGAACCAAGTAAGCCAGGGCGTGGTATTGGTCTCTGAACGCCGGCAAGCGACTGCCGCCAGTTACAAAGCACAGGCAGACTTGCTCCAAGCCAACTTAGGGTATCTGCTTGCTTGGGCCGAACTCGAACAAACAGTCGGCCGCACCCCCGGACTCTAGCTGTGATTTCTTCTGAGTAGCTTGGAATAACGTTACTGAATGCCGGGCGTGACACACAAAGCATTGTCGGCCGTCGTCATAGCAAGCTGGCTCGGTTGTGCTTCGCAGCCTACCGCCGGCGAGCGTCTAGAGCGCCAATCGAACTGGAAGAGTCCCGATGCGCCGTGTGCGAATTTTGCTGATTTGCGAAAGCCTCGTCTGAGGAATATTGGTGTCAAGATCGATGTAGCCGAGCCGTGGGCCGATGGATTTCGGCGGGCGATCCGCTTTTGGAACACAGTCCTGGCCGCGACCTTGCACGAAGAAACAGACCTGAGTGTATGCAGCATACGAATTATCGACGGCGCCCCTGACATTTTGGATCACCCGGTTGCCGCTCGGTCGCAACTCACAGATTGGGCCGATTTCACGGGAAAGATCGCTGTTAGCCGGGTGGCCGCGAAGGAGATGAACAATGATGAAATTTACGCCACAGCGGTGCACGAAATCGGACACCTGCTAGGTCTCAAACATAATGCGAACATCCACTCGATCATGTACTTCCTCGATGTCGACAGCAGCGACGTTCTCGACCGTAAGGATATCTTGAATTTGAGTAGGCGCCACGAGCTACGGCCGGCAATTCTGGCGAACGGTGTTGTGTCGATTCTGGCGAGTTCAAGTGAGATCGCCCTAAAAGACCCGAGCGTTCAGTCTCCGCGATGGTCGCCGCCGAGTAGGAAACCGGCGCATGGCAGTGCGCTATAGCTTCAGGAGAGTGTTCAGCGACGTGCCGTTCGCGGGCCCTCGTCGATTGATGATTCGTCGAGCACTGTTTGTTAGGATTTGATGTGGACTGCGACCGGTTTTGAAGCGTCCGGCTCCAACAAAGATCGTCGAGTGGGTGCTCATTCTCTAAGAACGCCCTGCAGCCTGACTGAGCACGGCGAGCAGACGCAAATGGCGATCGGTTTCTTGGTACAACTCGGACAGGTGGGAACTCTTGTGATTGGGTCCATAGGTATTTGTGTGGCTCTAATAAACCAGCACCGCCAACTTAACGCCCAAATGTTCATCGAATTTTCGCGACGATTTCAAGAGTTGCTTCGTCTGTTTCCTACGGAAGCGTGGCTGGCTAACCGCAGTCCTCAACAGCCCTTACCGCCTTCAAGTCAGGAGTTGAGGGACTGTACGCTATACACCATCCAATTCGTTGCGGACGTCTATTATCTTCACAAAGGCGGATACATTTCGAATCGCCTATGGATGCTTTGGGAACGTGAAATCAAGCGCACTTTAACGGGTCCGGTGTTCCGTCGGGAATGGCAGGCCGTGGCTGCCGAATTCGCTCACAACTGTGACTTCCTTCGGTACATAAATGGCCTGATGGATTCCAAACAGCTACCACAGTGATCATCCTCGAATTTTGATATAAATGCCCGTTCATTGTGGCACTTTGCGTTCCTTCGGCTGCCTGATTCTCACGAGGCTCCACGGGCGCTGCTTAACCTGGTCGCTCAGTTCATCCAGGTTCTCCGTTGCAATCCGAAGATTCTCTATTGTGTCGTGGACATTGTCATCGTTGGCACGCACAGTGGTTTGCAGGCTGGCGATAAGGGCCTTAGCCTGCTCCATCGTGGATTGCAGTTGTGCGAGATCTTGCCGGAGAGGATCGCGCAATTGCTCGATCGTTGTATTGACGTTGTTCACTGTCGCGTCTGTATGTTCCAGCAGCGGATCCATTTTCTTAATGGCTGAATCCGCATCCCGGCTTACTAGTAACACCTGATCCGTTATCTGGTCGATCTTCGGCGATTGCTGGGCCACCATAGTGTTGACTCGGCGCAAGATTTCTGCGAACTGCTCGCGGTTGGCCGACCCTGTTGTTTCGTTCAGGTTAGCTAAGAGCGTGCTAGCTTGACCGCTAATTCCCTTGAGTTCGCCTTCCACCTGAGTAATCAAACCAGTCGCTTGGTCAGCAATCCCGGACAGCTTCCGCGTCATGTCGTCGATGCTCACCGTTTCTTGAGAAGCGATCACTTGACCCGCCTTAAGGCGTTGCGCGTCTTGAGCGCCGGTCGTGATGGAAATTGCGGGACTGCTCATCAGACTGATTGAGCCCAGCCGCGCTGTGGATTTCTCGTTGAGCGGCGTACCTTCTTTTACTTCAAGGAGAATCTCGATCTGCGTGGGATCCTGATTCCAAGGCCTAACAGAGGTTACCCTACCTGCTTCGATACCACCGAAAAGAACTGCCGATCCTGGTGCGATGCCCCCAGCGTAACGTAGGTAGGTCTTATAGGGAGTCAAATGCCTACCCCATTCATTGTTACCGACGTAAAAAACCGTTACGCTTAGCAAGCTCAAAGAAACGAGGACGAATGTCCCCACTTTCGCTTCTGTGGTCACTGTGGATCTCCTTCCAAATAACGTTGCAAATATTTATCTACGGCCGCTGCGTCTGCGATGTTGTCGGGGACTCGATCGAAAAACTGCCGAATACGCGGATGCGGGTTGCTCCGCAGTTCCTCCTTCGTTCCCACTGCGATCAGCGATCCTCGATAGAGCATCGCCATGCGGTCGGCGATTCGGAATGCGCTTTCCATCTCGTGAGTCACCACCACAACGGTCATATTGAACGCGCGCTTCAGGCCTAGAATGAGTTGATCCAGTTCGGCTGCCACGATTGGGTCTAGGCCGGCCGAAGGCTCGTCAAATACCAGAAGCTCCGGGTCGAGCGAAAGGGCTCGTGCGACAGCAGCGCGCTTCTTCATTCCGCCGGAAAGCGCCTGCGGGCTCAGTTTTCCAAACTCAGCCAGCCCCACCACCGCTAGCTTCATCCAAGTCATCAGACGAATTGTGGATTCAGCCAGCCGCGTGTGCTCTCGCAGCGGCAGCGCGACATTGTCTTCCACGGACATTGAATTAAATAAAGCCGAATTCTGAAAAGCCATTCCAATTGAGCGACGCACGCTCTTCAGCTCCCTGGCTGTGCATTTCGCCAGATCGACGCCGTTCACAAGAACTTCTCCACTTTGCGGCCGCTCTAACCCGATGATTTGACGTAAGAGAGTGCTCTTGCCGGATCCACTACCACCTAGCAGGACCATAGTTTCCCCGCGTAATATATCGAGGTTGATTCCATCGAGTACCCGGCGCCCGTTGTAGCTAACTGTCACGTCCCGGACGGAAATTACCGGGTCCGCCCGTGCCGGCTCTGGCGCTGGAGGCATGACGTCACTTCGCTCCAGTCAGGTAGAAGAGGGCCGTGAATCCGACGTCGGCAAGGATAACGAGGAACGTGGATTTCACGACCGCCGCGGTGGCGGATCGACCGACCGCGTCTGGCCCTCCACGAACACGCAAGCCTTCAAGACACCCGACATGCACGATGATCGTCGCGAAAGCTAGACTCTTTACCAACCCTGTCACGACGTCTCGCAGCACCATGGAGTGCCAAACGTATTGCAGGTAGACACCGAGAGTCATGTGCGTACTGAACCGCATGAAAAGCCCACCCGCCAAGATCCCGCAAGTGTTGCTGATGATCGTCAAACACGGCAAAGTGATCAGTGCCGCGAGGTATTTCGGAGCGAGCACGAATTCCACAGGGTCGATAGCCATCGTCCGCAACGCGTCGATCTCTTCGGTTACCACCATACTGCCAATCTCTGCCGAAAACGCCGACCCGGACCGTCCGCTGACCGCAATCGCCGTTAACAACGGGCCTAACTCCCGCGTAAAACCAATAGTCACCAAATCCACAACGAAATTCATGGCACCGAACCGGTGAAGTTCGGCGGCACCTTGCATCGCTAGAATGAATCCCGCGCAAGCGGCCATGATCCCGACCATCGGAAACGCATCCACGCCCACCTCGAGCATCTGGCGGACGGCGGATCGCCAGCGGCTTCGATTCCCGACTAGGGGCAAAGTTCTGCTGAGCGCGCCGAAGACGTTTGCAATCTGAATGGCCAAGCCGCCGACGTACTCGACCTGTCGCAAGGTCGCGCCTCCGAGTCGTTCAACGGTGGATGGGCTCATTGAGGGCTCTCGGACGAAGCGCTTTTCTGTACGGTTTCGCTCTTGGCCTCATGGAAGAAACGCAGCAGCCGCGTCGTTTCCAGTAGGTATCTTGGTCGCTCCTTGAGCCCGGTTAGCTGGAACTCTTTCCCCTGGGTTCGTGCGGCTTTGAGGATCTCAACTAACATGGCGAGCCCTGATGTGTCCACGTAGGCTACTTCGTTGAAGTCGATTGTCAAGGTTAGGCAACCAGGGGATGCCAACTGCTTTAGCAAGGTCTCGCGCAAGTCGGGCGATGAATCGATCGTAATTCGCCCCGTGAGCACGGCTTGGCACTCCGGTCCGCGATGTTCGAACACTGCCTCGACGTCTTCGCTTCGCGCCATGGCCTTCGTCATTTTTCGCCAAGGGAAAGCCATAAGTTTCCACTTCAGAAGAGCGCAGGAAGAGGGTTCTTGTTGGCAGGGAAAGTTTCACAACCCAACCTTCGCTACGCAGCAAACAATTCATTAATGTTGGGCATCTTGGTAATTGAAAAGACCACGGAAATGGCACTGACTTCACAGCTTCAAGACGGCGCTTTGATCAAGCTTGTACTGGCAGGCCGAGCCGATTGCTTCACGGTCCTGATGGATCGTCACTTGGCAACCGTAAGAAAGCGGATCGGCACGCTGGCGCGAAACGCAGCTGAAGCGGAGGATCTCCTTCAAGAGGTGCTGTTGAAGGTCTGGCTCCACTTATCGACGTTTAAATCGGAATCCAGCTTTCGAACCTGGATGACCCGAATCGCCATCAATGAGGCCTTGCAATCATTCCGAAGGGAACAGCGCCGACGGATCGCTTATCTTTCCTACGATTTCGACAGCTTCGCTTCTCCGTATGAATCACAATGTCAGTCGTTAGCCAACCGTGAAAAGAGACAAACTCTTCGGAGCGCTGTGACGAAACTCGCGGCAAAGTATCGAGAGGTTTTGATTCTTCGCGATTTTGAAGGGCTAAGCGAGAAAGAGACGGCACACTCTCTCCACTTGAGCGTTCCAGCGGTGAAGACTCGTCTCAGGCGCGCGAGACTGATGCTGCGAGCAAGGTTCCCGTTGGCCAACGGAGTGCCTGCCAGAAAAATTGGCAAGGAGAAGAATTCCTGTAATAATTTGTGATCGCCTTTGGCAGGAGGTCCAGCGCGCGCCCCGCTCGTGAAAAGGCGAAGAGAAGGCGTTTTTTGCGAAACGAGAAATGGCAAGTGGGTCCATTTTGCGCAACGAACCCAATCCGGGTGGACGCCGACGGCTTGTAAAAACAAAGCCAACCCTTGTTCGAGTGCCCAAGACAAGAGCCATTGGGCAAGTTTGAAAATACGAACCCAATGGCCGGTTTGCTTTGCTGCGCAACGAACCCAATGTTGCGTCGCCGGTTACTTTTCTGTTTGGGGGCGCGGCCCTTACTTTGAGCTTTGTAAAAACAAACCCAAATGCCGATTCAAGCGCCCGCCGCAGATGCCGTTGGGCGAGTTTTGAAAATACGAAGCCAATGGCCGGGTTTCGATTGTGGACCTCTTTGGCCGGCTGGGCCATCGCAGCGGATGAAAGTGGGTGATCATAATGCCGAATTAGGTCGCTGGGTCCGTTGCCTTCAGAGCTTGGCGTTGCCGACTCCTTGGGCGGGTGAAAAAGATGGTTGAGGCGTCTCAGCAGGGCGCTGCCAAACCAGGTCGCTGACGCTTCCATCTGGGTTCGATATTTCGACAGGGAGGCGGGTTTCGAATTTGCTGTGAATTCGAAAGGCCCGCCCAATATTACATGCGTGTAGCGGCAGACCAGCAATATTTAAGTTGTCAAACAACCGTGGGCCGATGCTTCGAACACGTTGCGGCGAGAAAGAATCGGCGCTCGTTTGAAAATAGCGTGCGGCGGGGACTGCCAGATGAACCACCGCCGGGCAAAACAGGCAAGTGGCTGATTTTTCAGGTATTAGGAAGGGAAAATAGTTTGCAAGACTTGTGACCGACTTGCAGAAACCGTTCTAACTCTCCAACAAAAATCCCCGGTCGAAGCTCTTGCCGTATGAGGACTGAGCGATCCCAACCAATGAGAGCTACCTCTCAATTTGCCATCTTCTGGAGCTTCCTTGCCGTTGCGGCGTACGGACAGCAGGTGCAGGCTATCGGGAACATCTTCAAGCCGAAAGCGACGCCTGCGGAATCTGTTTACCACGTTTCGCTATTAGTGATGGCGGTTTGTGCGGCTATTTTTATCGTTGTCGCAGGACTACTGACCTTCGCGCTCGTTCGGTTTCGCCGAAAGTGTGGAGATCACAGAGAACCAGCCCAGGTGTATGGAAGCGATCGGATCGAGATCGCTTGGACGGTGATCCCGATTCTCATCGTCTTCGTGTTAACCATGGCGACGGCGCGCATCGTGTCGGCGACATTGGACAAGCCCATCCCTTCCGATGCTCTGAAGATAACTGTCGTCGGTCACCAGTGGTGGTGGGAAATCCGGTATCCAGCATTCAGGATTGTGACTGCGAATGAGGTGCACGTACCCGTAAGCACAACGGCGAATCCCGCAATTACATTTCTTGGTCTGGAATCCGCCGACGTGGCACACAGTTTCTGGATCCCTCAGCTGGCCGGCAAGACCGACTTGATTCCAAACCACCCGAACCGCATGTGGATCGACCCGAAACAGGAAGGCACGTTTCTCGGCAATTGTGCAGAGTATTGCGGAACGCAACACGCCAATATGCGTTTGCGGGTGATCGTTCAGTCGCGGGCAGACTTTGCGAAATGGGTAGCAGGTCAGCAGCAAAACGCGATGACTGATGCGCACATTGAGACCGGGCGGTCTCAGTTTCTTTCGCTATCTTGCGTAAATTGTCATACCGTGAGTGGAACAGCGGCCATTGGAACCTTCGGCCCAGACCTTTCTCACCTGATGAGCAGAGACACACTTGCCGCTGGAGTTGTTCCAAATAGGGTGAATAATCTCCGTGAGTGGATTAAAGATCCGGATGCTGTCAAACCGGGAAGTCTTATGCCTAATATGCAACTTACTCCTGAGCAATTAGATGAAGTTGTCACTTACCTCTCCTCCCTGAAGTAAATCTTATGGCGTCCATTCCTTACAACCCCGAACTTTCCGCCGTAGACGGCAAGGCGTTGTCGCTTCCAACGAAGCTGCATGAATGGGTGGTGACGGTGGATCACAAGCGGCTTGGGGTGATGTACATTGCGAGTTCGCTCTTATTTTTTGCCGTTGCCGGGAGTTTAGCGGCACTCATGCGGACGCAGTTAGCGTTTCCGGATGGCCACTTTTTACGGCCCGAAGTGTTCAACCGGCTGTTTACCGTGCATGGCACAACAATGGTCTTCCTGGTCGGTATGCCGTTTTTCGCCGGATTTGCGAACTACCTGGTGCCTCTGATGATTGGCGCCCGGGACATGGCGTTTCCGAGGCTGAATGCATTTGGGTACTGGATGTTTCTGTTTGGCGGAATGCTTCTCTACTTCAGCTATATCGGGGGAGAAGGATTGGCCGGTCACGGGACCGCGCCGGATGTTGGTTGGTTTGCCTACTCACCGTTAACGGAGCGGGCCTTCTCTCGTGGCACTAGCACAGATTATTGGATTCTCAGTATCTTCGTGAGCGGCATTGGCACAACCGCAAGCGCCATCAATGTTATTGCCACGATTGTCTCGATGCGCTGCAAAGGAATGACGCTCAGTCGTATGCCGCTATTCGTGTGGCTGATGCTGGTGGTCTCGGGGATGGTTCTTATGGCGATGCCGCCATTAACTGCGGCCCAGGTCATGCTGCTCCTGGACCGGTATTTGGGCGCTCATTTTTTCGACACGCAGGCAGGCGGGTCGGCACTGCTGTGGCAGCATTTTTTCTGGCTGTTTGGCCACCCCGAGGTCTACATCCTAGTGATCCCCGGTTTCGCTTGCGTTTCCGAAATCATTCCGGTGTTCTCGCGGAAACCGATGTTCGGGCGCGCAGCCATGATTGGCGCCACGATTGCGATTGGAATGGTGTCGGTGAGTGTATGGGCGCACCATATGTTCGCTGTCGGCATGTCATCGACGTCGAACACTTTCTTTGTGGCGGCCACGATGCTGGTGGGAGTTCCCACCGGAATCAAGATCTTCAACTGGATTGCCACCATGTACAACGGAAAGATCCGGTTGGATACGCCGATGCTGTTTTGCATAGGTTTCCTGTTTCAGTTTCTAATTGCCGGATTGACGGGAATCATGCTGGCTGCGGCACCGTTTGATTGGCAGCTCACTGACTCTTACTTCGTTGTTGCGCATTTTCATTACACGCTGATAGGAGGCCTGTTGTTCGCGCTGTTTGGGGGCGTCTACTATTGGTTTCCCAAAGCGACGGGAAAAATGCTGAGCGAAACTCTCGGCAAATGGAACTTCTGGCTGCTGGTGATCGGGTTCCACATGACTTTTGACCCGTTACACTTCGCGGGGTTGCTGGGTATGCCGCGCCGTATCTATACTTATCCGCCGGGGCGAGGCTGGGAAGGTCTGAACCTCATGGCGTCGATTGGGGTCATTTTCCAGGCTGCAGCGGTGGCCTTCTTGGCTTGGAATATCATCCGCTCACTGCGAAGGGGCAAGGACGCCGGCAACGATCCCTGGGACGCTTGGAGTTTAGAGTGGGCCACTTCCTCGCCGCCTCCTGAGTACAACTTTGCGGTGTTGCCGGAAGTACGGAGCAGCCGTCCTTTGTGGGACCTGAAACATCCTGAAGATCCGGATTGGAAATACGAGTGAGGAACCTCCGATGACTTCAGCCGTTGCCGTTCAACAGACCGAGTGGAGACTACCAGATCGTGCCATTGCAGGAGTTTCCTGCCTGATCTATACAGAGTTTGTACTCTTCACGATCTTTGTGGTGGCTTACGTTTTCTATATCGGGAAAAGTCTCAGCGGTCCAACACCTGACCAGGTATTGCATCTCCCGGTTTGGCCGACGATCTGCCTTCTGTCGAGCAGCGTAACGGCTGGAATGGCGGCGAAAGCGCTTGCGGAGTACCGGACACCGAGCTTCCAGATATTTGTTGCGGCGACAATCCTGCTTGGCTGCGAGTTTTTACGGCAGACCGCGTTGGAGTGGTACCACCTCATTACGGTTGATCACTTGACTATTACTACAAACCTGTTCGGGACCACTTTTTACTCTCTGGTGGGACTGCATGCCAGCCACGTTGCGATTGGCCTTACTTTGCTGCTGCTCACACTGATACTCAGCCTGCGCGGAAGCATGTACGGACAGGCTCGGCGTTTCGAACTTCTCGCCTGGTACTGGCACTTCGTGGATGTGGTCTGGATAGTGGTGTTCACTGTCGTGTATGTGATTGGGCGTTGAAGGCGAATGAAACCCATGCTGAACGAACACGATTCCGATTCCGTTCTTGTGCCGGCGCGCACTGCCTGGCCAGTTATAACTGCGTTTGGGATAACGCTCATTTGTTCCGGGCTAGTGACTCATTTCGCGGTTAGCATTGTCGGCGCCGTGACGCTGTTGTGCGCCGCGGTGGGATGGTGGCGCGATGTCTTGCCCGAACAGAAGGAAGAGTTGGTGCCGGTGAGTGCGGCGGAACGTCGGGGTATAGCTGTGCCGAACAGTTCCCTTGCGGTGGATCACTTAAGGATTGGTGTGGGCAGACATCGCCTCCGAATCCCTGAAGACTTTCATCCATATTCCGCGGGGCTCTATGGTGGACTCGCCGGGGCCGTAGCGATGGCGGTTGTGGCCACACTATTTGGCATAGTCGCGCAACGCAGCATCTGGTACCCCGTCAACTTGCTGGCCGCCGGCATAGTGCCCTCACTAGCCGACGCGCCGCTTTCGCAACTCAGAGAATTTAGCGAGAGCGGCTTGATTGCCGGTTCAATCATCCACCTTCTGATGTCGCTGTTTGTGGGCGTGCTGTATGCCATTTCGCTTCCAATGTTTCCGCGGGGCGCGAAATGGCGCAGTGGCCTGGTAACTCCGATTCTCTGGTCAGGGCTGGTCGCGGCGACACTTTCGGTGATCAATCCCGCCTTGAATGCGCGCATCGAGTGGACTTGGTTCGTGGGATCTCAGATTGCCTTTGGCGTGACGGCGGGTTGGATAGTAGGGCGGAGCGAGAAGATCGAGACCATGCAGAGTTGGCGGCTCATCGATCGTGCGGGAATTGAATCTCTGGATAGCGATGCCGAGGAGAAAGCTGACTCATGATTTGCTGGATCCGCTCCCTATCAGTTACCGCCGCCATGATGATGCTTGTTGCCTGCGGTGATCGCCCGGAGCAATACATGCTACCAGACCAAGTGATGACTTTCGGAACGCTTTATAAAGACAATTGCGCCGGTTGCCACGGGCAGAACGGCCGGTATGGTGCGGCGCGCCCGTTGAACGACGGACTCTATCTTGGACTCATCGGGAAAGAGCGGCTGCGCAAGGTAATTGCGAACGGCGTGTCTGGGACGACTATGCCCCCGTTCGCACAGGACCAAGGTGGCACTCTCACGGACCGGCAAATAAGCGTGCTAGCCGACGAAATAGAAAAGAGATGGGCGCTGCCGCAAGAGTTCGATGCCGCTACAATGCCGGCTTACGACGGCACGCTTGGCAACGCGACCGCCGGCGCGACGACGTTTCGCCAGTACTGCGCTGGTTGTCACGGCCCGGATGGGACAGGTGTTTCGGGACACAGAGGCGGATCGGCCGTCGATCCCGCTTACCTGGCGCTGGTGAGTGATCAGTACCTTCGCACAACAGTTATCGCCGGTCGATCTGACGAAGCTATTCCTAACTGGCGGACTTATGTTCCGGGCCATGAAATGAACCCGCAGGAGGTCTCCGATATCGTAGCTTGGCTCGCTGCCCACCGCACATTTCCGGATAACCGGACAAAAGGAGGATCGAATTTACCATGAGTGGTAACAATCAGGAATCAGGTTGCGGTTGCAACAAAGTTGCGCTTGCCGAGCACACACCCGCGCAATCGCTGTCGCGCCGCAATGCACTTCTCAAGCTCGGCGCTGGCCTGAACGCGCTCGCCGGATTATTGATTGGTGTGCCAGTTTTCGGATACGTTTTATCGACATTCTCGAAAAGGTCACCACGCAGCTGGGTGTCGCTCGGAGCGGTGAATCAGTTCCCCGAAGGGAATACAAGATTAGCGGTGTTTCGGAACCCAGTCACCGCGGCTTGGGACGGAGATACCGCAGAGGTGCCGTGCTGGGTGCGAAGAATCGAAGGTGAGAAGTTTCAAGTATTCGCCATCAACTGCACCCACCTGGGCTGCCCGGTGCGGTGGTTCCAGCAATCACGGCTGTTCATGTGTCCGTGCCACGGTGGCGTGTTCTACGAGGACGGATCTCATGCTTCGGGGCCGCCTCCGCGTG
The DNA here is from genome assembly GCA_003167495.1 of Bryobacterales bacterium. Taxonomy (GTDB): domain Bacteria; phylum Acidobacteriota; class Terriglobia; order Bryobacterales; family Bryobacteraceae; genus Bog-105. The sequence goes on from PMSX01000228.1 coordinate 17,911, forward strand.
GACTGTTCGTTTACGAGCACAAGGTGGAGGGCGGAGAGCTGAAGATTTTGGGCGGTAATCTTCCGACCTTGGCGGAGCCAACATGAGGTTGACCTATGGTTATGCTTAGATCGCTCGCACTTTGGATAGAAAACCGCTTGCATCTGGTGAAGGTGTTCGAAGCGACTGCCGGCCACAAGGTTCCTCCCAGCACAAACAGCTGGTTCTATGTCTTTGGCAGTGGAACGCTTTTGTGCTTCGTTCTGCAGATCATCACGGGTATTTGCCTGGCCCTCGTCTATGTTCCTTCTGCGAGCCAGGCATGGCCCAGTTTGCAATATCTTAATAACCAGCAATTTCTGGGAGCCTTTTTGCGAGCTGTGCACAATTGGGGTTCCATATTCATGGTGGCCATCATGAGCTTGCACCTGGTGCAAACGTTCTTGTTCGGCGCCTACAAATACCCACGCGAACTGACCTGGGTCAGCGGCTGCGTTTTATTCCTCTGTACACTCGGCATGGCGTTTACCGGCCAGGTTCTACGTTTCGATCAGGATGCCTACTGGGGATTGGGGATTGGCGCATCGATTATGGGGCGCGTACCATTCATTGGAGCGCAGTTGGTGCATTTTATGCTGGCCGGTTCGATCATAGCGGGCGAGACGCTTTCCCGCTTTTTCACGATGCACGTGTTCGTAGTGCCTGGAATGATCATCGCGCTGCTCAGTCTGCATCTAAGACTCGTATTGACAAAGGGTATTAATGAGTATCCGCAGCCCGGCCAGCTGGTGAGCAAAGAAACTTATGAGAACGAGTACGAGGAGGCGGTCCACAAGAGTGGCGTGCCGTTTGTGCCGGATGTGATCGGCAAAGACTTGATATTCAGCGCGTTCCTGGTGGTGGCGATTGTCACTTGCGCGCTCGTTTTCGGTCCAGCCGGCCCCAATGGACCACCGAACCCAACCTTAATTCACACAGCGCCGAAACCGGATTTTTATTTCCTGCCGGTGTACGCGATTCTCGCGCTGCTGCCGGCCTACATGGAGACGTTCCTGCTGCTCGTTGCTCCTGTGATCGGCCTCGCGGTTCTCATTCTGCTTCCGTTCTATTCGGGAACGGGAGAAAAGAGTTACCGGCGCCGCCCAATAGCTATCGTGATTGTGGTTCTTGCGTTTTTGACGGTAGGGATACTCGCCCATCTTGGAACGTTCGCACCGTGGTCTCCACACATGGATGCGTGGAGCGGTGCACCAACGCCCGTTGCGTTTATAAGGGACCGTTCTGGATTAGAACTCCAAGGTGCGCTTCTCATTCAAGGGAAGCAATGCCGAAATTGTCATAGTCTCAATGGCGAAGGTGGCCTACGTGGTCCGGCTCTCGACACAGTAGCCACAAGATTGACGCGCGACGAACTCGTTAGACAAGTCATTCAGGGCAGCGGGAACATGCCGGCCTACGGTAAGAACCTGAGCCCGGCGGAGGTCACCGCGCTAGTCGCCTTTATGGAAACCTTGCGACCCTCGTATCAGCCTCCGGCGCGTGACTCCACCGAATCAGTGCGACTGCACTCGCCTTCGAAGGACCTGCGAGCGGACCGCTAAAACCAGAGGATATGGAAACGGTTGCCGCAGCTGCGCTCTCCTCATGGAGTCTGAACGCTACATTGGTATGCGCGCTGTTGGCGCTAGCGCTTATTTACTTTCGAGGGTGGCGGCTCCTTAACGCCGAACGGCCTCACAAATACACCGTACCCAGACTCGTCTCGTTTACGTCAGGGCTGACTACGATTTTTATCGCTTTGGCCTCGCCAATAGATGCACTTGTCGGGTTCCTCCTGGAGGCACATATGATTCAGCATCTGCTGCTCATCATGGTGGCGCCTCCGCTCCTGTGGCTCGGGCAGCCTGTTCTGCCACTTATGCGCGGTTTACCTCGCTTCGTGTTCAGAGACGTAGTCGGGCCTTTCTTTTCTTGGAACGAACTGAGGCAAGCCGGCAAGGCAATTATGCACCCGCTTATCGGCTGGTGCTCCCTGGCAGCCGTTATCATCGTTTGGCACTTTCCCCGGGTCTACGAGTTAGCGCTTCACTCGCAACGCTGGCATCAAGCCGAGCATGCGTGCTTCTTCTGGAGCGCCATGCTGTTCTGGTGGCCGGTAATCGGGGTTTGGCCGAGTCAACCTGTCTGGCCCAAGTGGGCGATGATTCCCTACCTGGGCCTAGCCGATGTCGTGAATACGGGACTGTCCGCGGTACTGTGCTTCTCGGATCACGTTTTGTATCCCACCTATCAATCGGCCCCGCGCTTGTGGGGCATCTCGGCAATCAGCGATCAAGTTACTGCGGGCGCCATTATGTGGGTGCCCGGATCAATTGCTTTCCTGGCCCCGGCCGTAGTGCTGATCATGCAGGTTGCTGAGGCTGGCCGATCTCAGAGAATCAAACGCACGCAGGTCGCTCGCGTGGCCACTCCGCGCGTTCGACCGAAAGCCCTCTGGGATCTCTCGCGGATACCTGCCCTCGGATCCATTCTTCAGTCTCGATATTTTCGGCGATCGATCCAGGTTGTGATGTTGCTGGTGGCGGCAGCGGTTGTAGCCGACGGACTTTTTGGACCCCAGGTTGCACCGATAAACCTGGCAGGCGTGTTGCCGTGGACTTACTGGCGCGGTCTAGCGGTGATTGCGTTGCTCGTGGCGGGAAACCTCTTTTGCATGGCGTGCCCATTCACGTTGCCTCGCGACTTAGCGCGAAAATTCGTAACGCCTCTGTTTCGTTGGCCAAGACAATTGCGCACGAAGTGGCTTGCCGTCGGCTTGCTGATCACGTATCTCTGGGCTTATGAGGCTTTGGGCGTGTGGAACAGCCCGCGCTCGACTGCTTGGATTATTGTAGGCTATTTCGTCGCGGCTTTCGCGATTGATAGCTTTTTTAAGGGCGCCAGCTTTTGCAAGTACGTCTGTCCCATCGGCCAATTCCATTTCGTTCATGCTCTTGTGTCGCCTCTTGAAGTGAGGGTGCGCGAACCCGCGGTATGCAATTCCTGCAGCAGCTACGATTGCATTCGCGGCAATGACCGGCACCGAGGATGCGAGCTGAATCTTTTTCAACCAAAGAAAAAAGGTAACTTCGATTGCACCTTTTGCTTAGATTGCGTGCAGGCTTGTCCTCAACAGAACGTCGGAATTCTTCCAGCGCGGCCGGCGGACGCGCTATATAAGGATAGCCGTGGATCCGGAATCGGGCGCCTCAGCCAGCGGCCGGATGTCGCGGCTCTCGCCCTAGTGCTGGTATTCGGAGCGTTCGTCAATGCAGCCGTAATGACTGGGCCGGTGATGATGTGGATGCATCAATGGCACGCAAAGCTGCAGCTCAGCTCGATGGTGCCGGTCGTGACGGTGTTTTATCTCGTAGGTCTGTTGGTTGTTCCCGCTATCTTGGTCGGCGCTTGTGGCTGGGCCAGCCGCTACTGGGGACAGCTAAACCTGACGCCAATCAGCGTGATCTGTCGTTTCGCGCTGGCCTTCATACCGGGCGGCTTCGGAATGTGGTTGGCGCACTTTTCCAATCACCTGCTGGCAGGATGGAGCACAATTATCCCGGTAGCCGGCAGATTCTTGGGGCCGACAACCTCCATCAATTACCCTGCGGCGTTTGTTCCTGATTGGCTGCCCTCAATGGAACTGATCTTCCTGGATGCGGGTCTGCTTCTAACCTTATATATGATGTGGCGGGTGGCTTTCCGTCTCGTTAATGGTGTGCGCTCATCGCTGCCCGTGTTTTTGCCGTGGGCGCTTCCTGCGATCGCGCTCTATTTGGCCGGCGTTTGGATCGTTTTCCAACCGATGCAGATGCGCGGAATGATGATGTCGTAGCCTGGCAGCCGAGCGGTGCTTGGTCAACACAGACAGGATCGCCAAGCCTCCGCGCAGGCGTTGCCGGGCGATTACTTAGGAGAAACGAGCAGCTACCGAATGCGAGATTACTTGGAACTAACCAAGCCGAGAATCACCATGATGATTCTCATCACGACCGCGGTGGGGTACTCGTTCGGTCACCGGACTTTCTTCCATCCGCTGATGCTGCTACATACACTACTTGGAACGGCGCTGCTGGCTTCAGGAACATCGACTTTGAATCAGTGGTGGGAGGCAAGATCTGACGCGATGATGCATCGGACACGCGAGCGTCCGATTCCCGCTGGCAGAATGAAGCGCCGTCACGCCCTTGTGTTCGGAGCTTCACTCTCCATCTGCGGATTTGCCGAATTGTGGCTCCAGACAAATGCGCTCACGGCGTTGCTGGGCTTGTTCACCTTGCTCAGTTATCTGTTCGTCTACACGCCCTTAAAGCGGCGCACACCTCTGTGCACAACCCTCGGAGCGGTGCCGGGCGCGATGCCTCCGCTTATCGGCTATGCGGCCGCCAACGGACATCTTGACTGGCCGGCGCTGGCCTTGTTTGCCATCCTATTTGTCTGGCAGTTTCCTCACTTCTACGCGATCGCTTGGATGTATCGCGAGGATTATGCGAGAGGAGGCATCCGGATGCTCGCGGTGGTCGAGCCTCAAGGAGTATCGACACGCAAGCGCATTGTGGCCTGTTCAGTGCTACTGATCCCGATTAGCCTTTTGCCGCGTGCGTTGGGTATGTCGGGATCCATTTACGCAATTGCCGCGGTTGCGGCAGGCCTGGCGCTGCTCTGTGTCGGAGTACGTTTTCGACAAGAGTGGACCTCCGCCCGAGCACGGCATGTGTTGCTGGCGTCAGTGGTTTACCTGCCGGCGATTCTGGCGGTCATGGTGTTAGACCGGCGCTCTTTTTGAGGTTCCACAAACTTACGACCCTAGGTCTCCCTAAGCTTTTCTATCTCACAAACTTTTGTTGCAACTCGCCAAGCGGCCAACAAAAGTAGTTCGTCTCGTCTCTTCTGGAACGTAGGAAGTGAAACCGAGTTCGGGCTTGTACGACGGGAATGTTCACTAAGTGCAGTTTCCGAGCGAAGGAGAAAAGGATACATGAGTTCAGACAAAGCAATAAGACGCATCGCGATTGTCGGCACCGGGGCGATTGGTGCAAGCTGGGCGGCAGAGTTTCTCGCGCGGGGATTCGACGTGATTGCTACAGATCCAGCGCCTAACGCCGAGTCGAACCTCCGCAAGTTCATCGACGCGGCGTGGCCGGCTCTCACTGACATAGGTCTTTCGCCCAAGGCATCGCGAGAAAGGCTCAGTTTCACTCCTGACATGAAAACCGCAGTGTCGGATGCGGATCTGGTACAGGAGAACGGACCCGAGAGGCCCGATTTCAAGATCAAATTGTTTGCCGATTTGGACGCCGCGACCCCCCATGACTCGATCATTGCTTCGAGTTCATCGGGGCTGACCATGACCGTCATCCAATCCGGTTGCAGCCGTCCCGAACGCTGTGTCATTGGACATCCTTTCAATCCTCCGCACATGATTCCGTTGGTGGAGGTAGTTGGAGGCGCAAAGACATCGGCGGAAACGGTCCGGCGAGCCATTGCGTTTTACGCTTCCATCGGGAAGAAGCCGATTCATCTACGCAAGGAAGTGGTGGGCCACGTTGCGAATCGGCTACAGGCTGCGCTATATCGAGAAGTAGTGAACCTGGTTCATTTAGGTGTGCTGGATGTGGCCGATGCCGACACTGCCGTGAGCTGGGGACCTGGACTCCGCTGGGGGGTTATGGGCCCCAATCTGCTCTTTCATCTCGGTGGCGGTCAAGGTGGAATTCAGCATTTCATGGAACACCTTTCTGGGCCCTTAGCAACCTGGTGGAAGGATCTCGGCACCTTCACAGATTGGCCGGAAGGGCTCAAACAAACCATAGTTGATGGAACCTTAGGGGAAGTTCACGGGCGCACGGTGGACCAGTTGGCTGCGACTCGGGATGAAGTGCTGCTGGGCCTTCTACAGCTGCGCGCGAAGTACACCGAGGTTCGCGAGCCGGTTCCAGTTTCCTAACAGGAACTGCCGCATATGTCTGAGCGCACACCTCGTGTCGTTATTGTCGGCGGTGGCTTTGGCGGTTTAGCCGCTGCTAAGGCGCTGCGAGATGCCCCGGCGCAGATCATCTTGATCGATCGCACGAATCATCACCTCTTTCAGCCGCTGCTCTACCAAGTGGCGACGTCGGTGCTCACGCCTTCACAAATAGGTTCACCGATCCGTAACATTCTTCGAAGACAAAAGAATACGACGGTGATCCTGGGTGAAGCTACGGGTGTAAATAAGGAAGAAAAGTATGTACTCGTCAACTCAGCCGACCGGACGAACGTGCCGATTACTTACGATTTCCTGGTGTTGGCGACCGGAGCAACTCACAGTTACTTCGGACACAACGAATTCGAGAGATTTGCGCCCGGCCTGAAGAGCTTGGCCGACGCGGTAGCGATACGCAACAAGGTCTTGCATGCCTTCGAGCAGGCGGAAGCCGAGGAAGACCCCAACAATCACCGGGATCTCCTCACATTCGTGCTGGTCGGGGCCGGTCCTACGGGAGTGGAGATGGCCAGCGCAATAGCCCTGCTGACTCGCAGTACGCTCAAATCGGAGTTCCGGCGCATCAATCCTGATTCAGCACGGATTCTCCTGTTGGATGCGGCGCCGCGTGTTCTTGGGCCTTTTGCGGAAACGCTATCGCAGGCCGCCAAACAACGCCTGGAGAGCTTGGGCGTCGAGGTCCGGCTAGGGCACAGCGTCGATCAGATTGATGCTGACGGTGTGGTCGTGTCGGGAGAACGCATTTTCAGCAAAACAGTGATTTGGACGGCCGGAGTTACCCCATCACCAGCCGGCAAGTGGCTGAACGTGCCGACGGATCGCGCCGGGCGAGTTCGCGTCGAACCTGATTTGTCGGTAGCGGGGTACCCGGACGTTTTTGTGGTTGGCGACACGGCGTCACTAGACCAGGACGGTAAGCCATTAGCGGGCGTTGCGCAAGTGGCAATGCAAGAAGGACGCTATGCTGGAAAGCTGATTCGCCGCCGCTTATGCGGTGTAGCGACGCCGAAGCCTTTTCGTTACTTCGATAAGGGCACGATGGCGGTAGTGGGCAAAGGCTTTGCTGTCTTACAAAGCGGCAAAGTGCGGATCAGCGGTTTCCTCGCGTGGCTCGCCTGGGCGGCGATACATCTCCAGTTTCTGGCGCAATCCAGCCTTCGCATGAGTGTCTTCTTGCAATGGGCTTGGACGTATATCACCGGACAGCGCGGCTCGCGCTTGATTGTAAATCACCACGGTGCGGAGCTAGCGCGGCCGGCTGCTCGCGAAGCGCAGGTACAAAGTTTTTCAAAGTGACAGTTAAGGAGAAGTTTCATGAGTACAACCCTCACACATGCTGCGGAGGCAACAGGAAAAAAGAGCCAACAAGCCCCGGCAACATTACCGAAGCCAGATGGTGATTTCTATCAAATCATCGAGTGCCTAAGTGAACAGGAACGCGCGATTGTGAAGCGGGTTCGAGAGTTCATGGAGACGAAAGTGGCCCCAGTTATAACTAAGTACTGGGCTGAGGATTCATTCCCGTTTGGGTTAGTTCCGGCGCTACGCGAGCTGAATATCGAGGGCTTAGGCTACGAGGGCTATGGCTGCCGCGGAGGGAGTACTCTACTCGCGGGCTTCGTTGCGATGGAGATGGCGCGAGTGGACTCGTCTTTCGCTACGTTCTTTGGCGTCCATAGCGGGCTGGCAATGGGGTCAATCTACTTGGGTGGCTCCGAGGAGCAGAAGCAAAAATGGCTGCCACCGATGGCTCGACTGGAAAAAGTAGGATCATTCGGCCTGACCGAGCCTCTGGTCGGGTCCGGCACCGGCGGAGGTCTTACGACAACTGCGCGACGCGAGGGCGACACTTGGGTGCTGAACGGGCAGAAGAAGTGGATCGGAAACGCAACCTGGGGCGACGTCACCATCATCTGGGCGCGCGATGTGGCTGATAACCAGGTGAAGGGGTTTATCGTCGAAAACAAAACGACGCCTGGGTTCACAGTGGAAAAAATTCAGAATAAGATCGCGCTACGCGTGGTACAAAACGGGCTAATCACCATGGAAAACTGCCGCGTGCCCGAAGAGAACCGGCTACAGGCCGATGCCTCGTTTCGTGATACCGCCAAGGTGCTTCGGATGACGCGTGCCTTTGTCGCTTGGGAATCTACTGGCTGCGCTATGGGCGCGTATGAGCACGCTCTGGCATATGCCCAAACGCGCGAACAGTTTGGCAAACCCATCGCGAAATTCCAGTTGGTTCAGGACTTGCTCGCGAAAATGCTCGGCAACGTTACTGCCGCGCAATGCATGGTACTTCGCCTTTCGCAAATGCAGGACCAGGGCAAGTTACTCGATCACCATGCGTCTCTAGCTAAAGCGTTCTGCACTGTGCGAATGCGTGAGACCGTGGCCTGGGCACGCGAGTTATTCGGCGCCAACGGCATTCTGCTGGATTATCAAGTGGCGCGTTTTTTCGCCGACGCTGAAGCTCTGTATTCATATGAAGGCACGCGAGAGATGAACACGCTCATTGTTGGTAAGGCCATCACCGGATTGAGCGCCTTTGTTTAGCAGGTATAGCGGCGTCGATGACACAAACGTCGGTTGTGATTCATGGCACGGGCTCGGGCTTCGCCCAGGAGATCGTGGCGGGGCAGCATCGCCTAAACGCGGACGAACCGCTGTCTGCGGGAGGTAGCGAAACGGGTCCGACTCCTTACGAACTGCTTCTTGCGGCTCTTGGCGCATGTACTGCGATGACAGTAACGATGTATGCGCAACGGAAAAAGTTGCCACTCGATGGAATCGTGGTGCGACTACAACATTCGAGGATTCATGCCGAAGATTGCTTCGAGTGTCAGGCCGAAACGGGGCTTTTAGACCTGATCGAGCGCGAAATTGAATTGAGCGGCTCGTTAAGTCCGGACGAGCGTCTGAGGCTGTTCGAGATTGCGGAGAAATGTCCCGTTCACCGAACGCTGACGTCGGAAATCAGCATACGTTCGAGTCTTAAGTAAGCCAACAAAGCGCTTAGTTTTCCGATCTCTCTGGGAGGAGAGTTAAATGAGCCAATCAACAGCTACGGGATTAGCACTTGAAACCGTTCTTTTTGAAAGGAAGGATGCCATCGCGTACGTGAGCGTAAATCGCCCCAAGGTTCTCAATGCTCTGAATCATCAAACATGGACGGATTTGCGCTCGGCGTTCGAAGAGGCACGGGATGACGCAGGCGTGCGCGGCGTGATCTTGACCGGCGCCGGCGAAAAGGCTTTCATAGCTGGGGCCGACATCAGCGAGCTTGCTCATGTCACCGCCTTAGAAGCAGAACGGTCTAGCCGCTTTGGTCAAGCGGTCCTGAACCTCATCGAAAATCTCGGTAAGCCGGTGATCGCCGCAATCAACGGCTTTGCTCTCGGCGGTGGCTGCGAGACCGCAATGGCTTGCACCATCAGGATCGCCGCAGAGAACGCAAAGTTCGGCCAGCCCGAAGTGAAACTCGGCCTTGTTCCTGGCGGAGGGGGTACGCAGCGCTTGCCCAGGCTGGTAGGGAAGGGACGGGCTCTTCAACTCATTCTTTCGGCAGCGATCATTGATGCCACCGAAGCTCATCGCATCGGACTAGTCAACGAGGTTGTTCCGGCCGCAGAACTCATTCCGCGTGCTGAAACGGTCTTGAAACAGATTTTTGCCAACGCTCCGGTCGCTGTTCAGTATTCGATCGAGGCAGTGAACAAGGGATTGGAAACGAGCCAGGCTGAGGGGTTAGCACTCGAGGCTTCTTTCTTTGGGATCTGCGCTGCAACAGAAGACAAAAAGGAAGGAACAACCGCATTTCTCGAAAAGCGACCGGCGAAGTTCCAGGGCCGGTAGAAAGAAAGAGCTATGAATAACGACAATATCTTTTCAGGACTGAAGGTGGTGGACCTGTCGAGTTTCATCGCCGGGCCCGCCGCTGCCGTGATCTTGTCCGATTTCGGTGCTGACGTTATAAAGGTTGAACCTCCAACCGGTGACACATGGAGAATCGGTCACAAGATTCCCCCGCAACCGCGATCCCACGATAGTTATCCCTGGCACTTGAACAATCGCAACAAACGGGGACTGTCCCTCGATCTAAAATCTCCACAGGCAGGAGAGATACTAGAACGGCTCGTCAAGTGGGCGGACGTGCTCATCGTCAACACGCCGCATCCGGCCCGTAAGAAGCTGAAGTTTGAGTATGAGGACGTTGCGCAGTGGAATCCCCGGCTGATTTATGCCGACGTAACTGGTTACGGCGAAAAGGGGCCGGATGCCAGCCTTCCGGGATTCGACATCACGGCGTACTGGGCCAGATCCGGTTTGCTGTCACTGACCCGGGATGCGGGCGCTCCACCCACTCTCCCTCCATCGGGCAGTGGAGACCACGCGACGGCGGTTACGTTGTTTTCCGCCATCGCCATGGGTCTATACCGGCGGGAACGCACCGGAAAGGGTTCGTACGTTACCACGTCGCTCCTTGCCGCCGGTGTCTGGTCATGCGGCGTGTTCGTTCAAGCTGCTCTTTGCGATGCTACGTTCTTCCCACTGCATGACCGGATGAAACCACCGAACGCAATCCTCAATGTATATCGAGCCTCGGACGATGTCTGGTTCCTGATTGTCCTTACGCCGGACAAGTGGCCAGCCCTAGCAAAGGCAATTAGCCGGCCGGACCTGCTGACTGATCCGCGCTTCATAGACGCGGCAAAGCAGACAGCCAATTCGGCGGATCTCACGGCCATTCTGGATCAAGTGTTCGAATCACAACCGATGTCGCACTGGCGGGAAGTGTTCAATCAAGCTCACCTGACATTCGGGGTAGTTCTCGCTCCGAGCGAAGTAGTCAAAGATCCACAGCTTCGAGAGAACGACATAGTCGTCCCGATCGAGGGTGCCGGAGGAAATCTGAAGTTCACCGTGAACAGTCCGATGCAAGTGCACGGTGTCGTTAAAGTGTCTGCAAAGCGTGCGCCGGAAATCGGAGAACACAACGAGGAGATTCTCCGAGAAGTGGGTTTCGAGACGAGCGAAATCGAAGGCTTGCGCGGAGGAGGCGCCCTCGGCACAGCACCCGAGCGAGCACAAGGCGATCTAGTCTCGCGAGCGCACGGAAGTTGAAAAAGCACCGGAGGAATGATGACTAACCGCGCGGAAGCGGACCCTATTCGACGAATTGCTTCCACTCGAATGCCTACCAGGTGGGGAATGTTTCAGGCCTTGGCATTCGAGCGTGACACGTCCGGCGATACCAGGCAAGTCGAAACAGCGCTCGTGATGATTATGGGAGATGTTACACGCGGAGCTCCCTTGCTGCGAATCCACTCGCAATGCGTCACCAGCGAAGTCTTTGGGTCGCTTCGTTGTGACTGCAGCGAGCAGTTAGAGATGGCTATGCGAGCTATTGCTGCGGAAGGATGCGGCGTTCTTATCTACGAGCATCAGGAGGGCCGCGGAATTGGGCTTATGGCAAAGCTAAAGGCCTACGCGCTGCAAGACGAAGGCCTCGACACGATTGCGGCAAATCACGCACTCGGGTTTGAAGCCGATTGTCGCGATTTCCGTTTACCTGTCGCGGTACTCAATCAACTTGGGATACGCGGGGTTCGGCTTCTTTCGAACAATCCTCAGAAGGTCCATGCCTTGGTTGAAGGTGGAATCGACGTTCAGGCACGCGTTCCGTGCGAGACTCCACCCAGTCCTCACTCTATTTTTTATCTAAGAAGCAAAAAAGAGCGGATGGGGCACGCGCTTACGCTGGTGTAGGCTGAGTGCCTCTAATCGTCTATCTATGCTAATCGATTGCATTGAAAACTTTGGAGCTGCCGAAACCATTTCGCGTTCCGACATGGCTCATAGATCCCCTGTGTTCGTATCGATCGGAGAAGCTATCGAAGAACTGCAGGCCGGGCGCATGATTGTGGTCGTCGACGATCAAGATCGCGAGAACGAAGGCGATCTTACAATGGCCGCTGAGATGATCACACCGGAAGCCATCAATTTTATGGCGACGCATGCACGTGGCCTGATCTGCTTGGCCATTACGGGCGAGAGGGCGGACGAATTGGAACTGAGCCCCATGACACCGATCAATACATCACCGGGCGGTACCGCTTTCACGGTGTCCATCGATGCGAAGGGATGTGGCGTCACTACAGGTATCTCGGCCTATGATCGCGCGCAAACTATCTTGGCCGCGATCGATTCAGCTTCGCGTCCTGAGGACCTGGGGAGGCCGGGACATATTTTCCCGCTCAGAGCACGTCCGGGCGGGGTGTTGGAGCGCCGAGGACAGACGGAGGCCGCCGTTGACCTGGCACGTCTCGCCGGATTGAATCCGTCAGGCGTCATCTGCGAAATCATGAACGAGGATGGCAGCATGGCCCGCTTGCCCGAGCTCCTTCGCTTCTGCATCAAGCACAATCTGAAAATGATTACGGTCGAAGACCTGGCCCTGTATAGACTTGAACGCGAGGCGATCGAGCTTTGGACTGGGCTGGAATGGTGACCGGATGATCTATGTCCATTCCATGGAGCGAGCACTCCGGTATCACCCAGAGCAGCCCGCGTGGTGTCTGGGCCAGAGCGGGATGAATTTTCGCGAGCTTCACGGGCAAGTGAGGCGCTTGGCTGCTACCCTCACGCACCTCGGCTTTGAACCAGGCGACCGGCTCGCGCTCCTACTCCCGAACGGACTCGACTACATCAAGTTTGTCTACGCATGCAGCTGGCTTGGTGTTATTGTCGTGCCGATTAACATACGTCTCTCCGCTGCAGAGATCAATCGTGTGTTGGAAAATGCCTCCCCCCGAGGATTGGTACGGCATTCCTCCTTGCCGGCACCCACTGCGCGAGTTCCCTGGGAGCTGGTCGTGGACCAACAGACTCTGAACCAACCGACTGTGAACCAGGGTGAGTATACTTGCCCGGAGCCGTGTTACAAACCCGAAGCCATTCTTGCGTTGATATATACAAGCGGAACGACTGGTCAGCCAAAGGGCGTGATGGTGACGCACGCGAACATTTTGGCCAACGTCCATCATTTCAACTACTGGATGCGCTATCGCGAGGGTGGCGTATTCTTACACGCGGCTCCTATGTTCCATATCGCCGATTTCCCCGCGATGTTCGCGGCGCCGGCCTTCGGAGCATGCCAAACGGTGCTGCCGACTTTTAGCCCGGCAGGTTTCTGTGAGACCGTTTCGACGGAGCGAGTCAATTATAGTGTTTTGGTTCCGACCATGATCAACCTGCTCACTCAATTGCCAGAGATTAAGAAATTTGATTTGAGCAGTCTCGGTGTCCTCGCTTATGGCGGATCGCCCATGGCACCTGAGTTAGTTCCTAAGAGCCGAGAAATTCTTCCGAACGCAGAGCTCGTTCAGGTCTACGGACTGAGCGAAACGGGATTGCTTACCGGTCTTCAAGACAAGGACCACGCCGGCGCAAGACTGTTATCGTGCGGGCGTCCATGCCCTGGTGTCGATCTACGGGTGACCGATGATTCCGGCAAGCAAGTCGGTTCCGGTGAACACGGTGAATTGGTTGTCCGCGGCGCAAACATCACCGCCGGATATTGGAACAACCGCGAAGAGACCGCGGCTGCGTTCCGAAACGGTTTCTTTCGCACTGGAGACATTGGCTACCAGGATGCGGATGGCTACTTCTATATTCTGGACCGTTTGAAGGACATGATCGTAACGGGCGGGGAAAATGTCTATAGCGGCGAGGTCGAGGCGGTCATTGTCACACATCCTGTGGTGCGCGAGGCCGCGGCCTTTGGAATACCTGATCCCAAGTGGGGAGAGCTTGTAGCCGCGTGCGTAGTCGTCAAACCGGGCATGAATATGACTGCGGACGAGCTGATGGGTCACTGTCGCAAAAGCCTGGCGAGCTATAAGATCCCCCGTCGGGTGGAGTTCTTAGAGACTGATTTGCCGAAAAGCGGTTCTGGCAAAGTGTTAAAGCGGCTTCTACGCGAGCGTTTCTGGGCCGGCAAAGAACGCGCCGTTAGCTAACGGTTTCCAAAGTACCCGCATTTGCGGTTATGGCGGACTAGTTCGGCCATCGCGATCAGAGGACGTGGAACAACTGATTCGGTGATCTGTAACTACGACTTGGGTACACGACATAGAAGTGGAGCCTCGTCGCGAACCTGTCGTTACCGCTCTTTTACAATCGCGGCTCAGAGGCGTATTTACTACGCAAGGGATTTGATCGTTTGGCCCATGCTCCACAGCATTTGAGTCCTTCGTACCAAACAATATCGCCCAGCAGTGGCTCTTTGTTGTCGAGGAGAGTGGAAAGGAACCGGTATGCCATATCAAAGCGTGAACCCATCGAACGGAGAGCTGCTGCGCACCTTCGACGAACACAGCGATCAACAAATGGAAGAAATGCTCGTAACCGCCGAGCAGACATTTCGTGAGGTTTGGTCCACGAAGCCTATCCGTGAAAGGGCAAAGGTAGTCGGCAAGGCCGCTTCGCTGATGCTCGATCAGAAGGAGAAGTTTGCGAGACTCGCGACGCTCGAGATGGGGAAGCGAATTGCCGAGAGCCGAGGAGAGGTGGACCTGAGCGCGTCGATCCTGAAGTACTACGCCGATAATGCGGAGACGTTTCTGGCGCCCCGCCCGCTCCATTCCCTCGCCGGTGACGCATACATCGAATACTCTCCCCTGGGCGTTCTGATCGGCGTGCAGCCGTGGAATTATCCCTATTATCAATTGGCGCGTTTCGCGGCGCCGCATCTGTCGTCGGGAAACGTCATGCTTGTGAAGCATGCTCCAGGCGTGCCGCAGTGCGCGGTTGCATTCGAACAGCTCTTCTCGGAGGCAGGCGCGCCCCGTGGTGCTTATACCAACGTATTCCTATCCAACGATCAGGTCGCAAAGCTGATCGACGACCCGCGTACCAAAGGGGTGGCGTTGACGGGATCCGAGCGCGCCGGCGAATCTCTAGCATCTCGAGCCGGTAAGAATCTGAAGAAATCAACCATGGAGTTGGGCGGAAGCGATCCGTTTATCGTGCTGGAGGATTATGATCTGGAGGAAGCTGTTAAGATGGCCGTTGTCGGAAGGATCGGCAACGCGGGACAAACCTGTATAGGCGCGAAGCGGTTCATTTTCGTTGGGCCCAGACTCGAACAGTTCCTCAAGATGTTTCGCACTGCGCTGGAATCGCTCGTGATTGGCAATCCATTCGATGAAGCTACGACGCTCGGCCCCCTCTCATCTGAGGCGGCCCTCACGCTCTTGCTCAAACAAGTAAATGAGGCAGTTGCCCACGGCGCGAACGTCCTCACCGGAGGTAAACGAGTGAACCGCGAGGGCTCGTTCATGCAACCGACCATCCTAACCGATATAGCGCCGGACAATCCTGCTTACAGACAGGAGTTCTTTGGCCCTGTCGCACTCATTTTTCCGGCCAAGAACGAAGATGAAGCAATCGCTATCGCTAACGATTCCCCTTTCGGTTTGGGTGGTTCCATTTACACCAAGAATATCGACCACGGCAAGCGGGTTGCCAGCAGAATCGAGACTGGCATGGTCTTCATCAACTACCCCTCGGTCAGTACTGCGGATCTACCCTTCGGCGGGATCAAGAGGTCCGGCTATGGCAAGGAGCTTTCCGATCTCGGAATTCAGGAATTCGTAAACAAGAAACTGATTTGCGCCTCCAATGGGTTCTCCCTGGTGGCGTGAGGTGACGCCTCTTATTGTCTTGGTGACGGCATGCTTACATTAACTAAATCAGCGAGCCGTAAGACTTCGCCGAAAGACATGAAAATCGGTCTGTTCGTGCCGTGCTACATCGACTTGGTCTATCCGAAGGTTGGGATCGCGACGTTAGAGCTATTAGAAAAGTTCGGGCTAAATGTGCGCTACCCGCTCACTCAAACTTGCTGCGGACAACCGATGTCCAACAGCGGCGACCAGGCCAATGCGGAGGCCGCGGAACGCCTTTTCGTGGAGAACTTTAAGCACTATGACTGTATCATTGGCCCGGCCGGAAGCTGCGTCAAACAGGTTCGTTGCCACTTCGACACGATGGACCAGACCGATGACGTGATGCACGTTCGCGAGCACACCTACGAATTGGTTGAATTCTTGTACGACATTCTCAAGGTTGAATCCTTTCCCTGGGCGGCGTTCCCACACTCAGTTGCGATTCACAATAGCTGCAGCTCGGTGCGAGGTCTGGGACTGGCCAGGCCGTCGGAGATCATGCGTCCACCGTTCAACAAGACCGAGGCGCTGCTCTCGAAGGTCAAGGGACTGGTGCTGGTGCCTCTGGACAGGCCCGATGAGTGTTGTGGATTTGGTGGCACGTTTTGCGTGACGGATGAGA
Source organism: Bryobacterales bacterium (assembly GCA_003167495.1). Taxonomy (GTDB): domain Bacteria; phylum Acidobacteriota; class Terriglobia; order Bryobacterales; family Bryobacteraceae; genus Bog-105. Next base: position 34,268 of record PMSX01000228.1, read on the forward strand.
CCGTGTCCGCCCGGATGGGATTCGACAAGATTCAGGACCAGCTCCGCCACGGGGCCGAATACGTGGTTTCGCCGGACATGTCCTGCCTGATGCACCAGCAGGGCATCGCACGGCGGGCAGAGATCGGTCTCAAGTACCTCCACGTCGCTCAGGTTCTGAATGGCGGGCCATATTGAGCAGGAGCTTATTGCAATGAGCATTCAACAACCAGTGGATCCGGCGGCAAACGCATCTCTCTTCATTCTTCAAGACAACATCCACGAGCCGATGCATGATCGCTTCCTGTGGACAATCAGGATGCGCCGCGACCATCAGGCGACGGTCATCCCGGAATGGGAAGAACTTCGTGAGCTCGCCTCCGCGATCAAGGAACATACGCTCACTCACCTCGATCAATATCTGGAGGAGTTCGAACGCAACGCAACCAGACGCGGCGCTCAGGTTCATTGGGCACGAGATGCGGCCGAACACAACGAAATCGTACACTCCATTCTCCTGGAACACGGTGTCCAGGGTCTGATCAAGAGCAAATCGATGCTTCAGGAAGAGTGCGCCATGACGCCCTACCTGGAGAATCGGGGAATCTCCGTGGTGGAATCTGACTTAGGTGAAAGAATTCAGCAGTTGGACGGTCAGCCGCCGAGCCACATCATAGCTCCCGCCATTCATAAAACTCGTCAAGATGTGGCTCGAGTCTTCGCCCGAACCATTGGTACGGATCCTAATAATGATGATCCACATTTCCTGACTGAAGCCATGCGAAATAACGCTCGGCCTCGGTTTCTCGCCGCGGGAGCCGGTATGACGGGCGCGAACTTCGCGATCGCCGAAACAGGAACGTTCGTGGTGTGCACCAATGAAGGGAATGCTGATATTGGCGCTGCCGTGCCCCCACTACACATTGCGAGCATCGGGATTGAAAAGATGATTCCGCGAGTGGAAGACATGGGCGTATTCCTGCGCCTGCTGACCCGAAGTGCGCTCGGTGAGCCTTTGACGCAATATTCCTCTCACTTCACTGGACCGAGAAAAGGAGGCGAGCTTCACATTGTTCTGGTGGACAACGGGAGGAGCCACCGGCTTGGCATGACTGAATTCTGGCATTCGTTGAAATGCATTCGTTGTGGAGCTTGCATGGATACTTGTCCCGTTTACCGCCGCAGTGGGGGGTTGGCGTACGGCGCGACTTATTCCGGTCCGATCGGTGTGATTCTCGACCCCACAATCGACGAATTCAGGTACAACGAACTGCCCTTCCACTCTACCTTGTGTGGATCATGCTCGGAAGTATGCCCGGTGAAAATCGACATCAGCGACCAAATACTGAAATGGCGAAGAGTAATGGCCGAGAAGGGTTATCTTCCGTTGGCCAAGCGTCTTTCCTTCGCGGTTGCCGGGCATGTATTCGCTCATCCGGAAGAGTTTCACGCCGTAGAAAAGGCAGCAGGGCCGGCGCTGGACCACACGCCACATTTCCTCCTGTACAACCGGTCTCTCAATCCATGGGGGCGGGATCGGGAACTGCCGGCGCTCGCCAAACAGACGTTCCGCGAATGGTATCTCGCCAACAGGACTCAAGCTAATGTCGAACAATAGCCGAGAGCAGATTCTTTTCGCGATCCGCGCCAACGTTCCGCGAGAGCCAGTCGAGCGCCCACAGATTCCCGTCTTCAGGCGGGCAGACGCGCACCTCAAGTCCACTTTTGAAAAACACCTTCAAGAAGCCGGCGGCGCCGCACACGATATCGAGAACCTAACCGAGGCGCAATCGAGATTGGCCTCGCTCCATCCTACGGCACAGGTGGTGTGCTCCGCTGTTCCTGAGATCCCGGGTACACGGCGCGCAGAGACGATTCGCGATCCACACCAACTCGCGGACGTAGATGTCGGGGTGGTTCGGGCGCGGTTCGGCGTTGCTGAGAGTGGGGCTGTCTGGCTTACCGAGGAGGACTTGATCGTGAACGGTCTGGGGTTCCTTTCCCAACATCTCGTGGTCTTGCTCGATCCCAACGAAATCGTCGCTGACATGCACGAGGCTTACGCATGCGTGCGTCTCGACTTGACAGCCTACGGGTGCTTCATGATGGGACCTTCAGCGACGGGCGACGTGGAGGGCACTCTGGTTCACGGTGCGCAGGGAGCTCGCTCCTTGAATTTGTTTTTTCTATCAATGAGTGCGTTATGAATTTAGGCGTCGACGCGATTAGTAAACCCTGCGCGGTCACAGACGATCAATACACACGAACGGCGCGGAGACGTCCGTAGTCGGGAAATTCCAGAGTAAAGCCTCGTACGCCCTGTTTCGAGGTGTAATCTACCTATTACCTCTCGCCGACAGCCTGGAACTCGCCGTCAAGTCGCGCTCTTCAACTTTAAATCTGTGTTTGTTGATATTCAAGCTCTTGATTTTTGATTCCAGCGTAGAGCGCGGGATGCCAAGTTTGACTGCCGCGCCAGAGGGCCCAAAAATGCGCCCGCAGCTCTCTTCCAGTGCCGCTTCGATCATTTCCTTTTCCCTATTGGCGAGGGTCTGTGTGAGGGCAGAAGGCGCTTCCGGCCCTCTGGCTGCTTCGCACTGGATCCAGCTCTCGTCCACTGAAAACGTTTCTCGATCACACAGAATCACCGCTCTCTCGACAACGTTCTGCAGTTCTCGGATATTGCCTGGCCAATCGTAACTCTGAAATGACGCTATCGTCTTCTTTTCGACATTCACAATCTTTTTGCCGGCTGCAGCCGCGTAGCGGTTAATGAAGTACTTGGTCAGTAACGGTATATCGCCGGCGCGCTCGCGTAATGAGGGCACGCGAACCGGGAAGACATTCAGTCTATAAAACAAGTCGAGCCGGAATGTGCCGGCATCGACAGCGGCTTTCAAGTCCTGATTAGTGGCCGCGACAACTCGCACGTCCACCGATACCGGATGGGCGCCGCCGATGCGTTCAAACTCGCGCTCCTGCAGGACGCGCAGCAGCGCGATCTGCGTCTCAGCTGGAATGTCACCAACCTCGTCAAGGAAGATCGTGCCGCCATTCGCCAGCTCAAAGCGGCCCAGACGCCGCTCACTGGCGCCAGTGAACGCTCCTTTCTCATGGCCGAAAAGCTCCGACGCGATTAGCGATGGTGGAATGGCCGCGCAATTGACGCGCACAAATGGGCAGTTCGCGCGCCGTGAACGTTTGTGTATCGCACGCGCGATCAGTTCTTTGCCTGTTCCGCTCTCGCCCGAGATCAGAACAGTGGACTCCGTCGGCGCAACCCGCGCGACATGCTCCAGAGTTCGGAGAAGTGGAGTGGACGAGCCAACAATTTCTTCGAACATCGCACCGTTGAGGATCTCTTGCTCCAGGTAAAGTCCCTCGCAGGCGAGTTTCTCCTCGAGGCAGCCGATTCGACGATGCGCGACTGCGTTTTCGACAGCAACTGCTATCTGTCTTGCGATCTGCTTCAGAAACGGGAGTTGACAATCAGCGAACGTGGCTTCGGTGAGACTGGCTAGAGTGAGAACACCAGGGGTTCGGCCAACCAATGGAAGGTGGCACAACGCTTTGAATCCTTCAGTCCACGGGAGGACATGATTATCCAATTTAGCGTCCGTAAGCCGCAGCGGCTCACCAGCTTGCACAAGCTTTGTCAGCCACGCACCCCCGTCGGCTGAGTTGGCGTGTTGCTTTTGCAGCCGTCCGCTGTTACCTGGATACTCAATGGCCCACTCGCGAAAACTGCACAGATCTTCGGGATCGAATAGCGCAATGCTTGCCGCGTCGCACTGAATTACACGCCGGATGGTGGGCAAAAGATCTTGAAGCAAGTGAGGTATGGTGAGGCCCGAGACTGTGATGCTCATAACGTCCAACAAAGCTTCCAAGTGCTCTCGCGAAAGCTGAATGTACGTAGCATTACTTCCTCGATCAAGCGAATGGAATTGTGACGAGTCGCTAAGAACACCTCCTCTGCTAAAGGTATGTCCGCGCCGACGGAGTGCTTTGTGCTCCGGCTTTAGAGGTCTTCCGCCGAGAATGGTTTGGAAGTCAGTCAATGCGATGTGTTTCATTTACTTCGGCTCCTTAAGGCCTGTCGTTGACTCTTCGAACTCGCGGTATGCGTTGCTTGTCTGTGATCTGAGCGTAAACGATAAAGGCGAGTAAAGCATCACGACATAGGATAAATTTCCGCTACCATGTTTGATCTTTCTAGGAGTAACTCCAAAGAGGTAGGTATGAGCCTGTGGCTTGGTAATTTGCGTTGCCCTTGTAACGGCCGGTTCGCCAAGTTCGGGAGTTCAGTGACATCATCGCACTCAGCAAGCGCTTGCCAGCCGGATGCGGGAGTGATCGGAGCGGACTATTTAGGCGTGCGTGAAATTGATGGAATAATAATTTCTCGACGCCCGAAAAGCCTAGCATCAACCGAAAGAGCTCCGGGCCCAAGAAGAACGATCGCCACACTCACAATTCCCGAGAATAGGCGTGGCAGTGTACCGTCGAATAAGTTGCACTCAGACGACGGGAACCCCGAAAGAGCAATGCCGATTATTCCCAACCCAACCACTGTTCCGACAACGGACGTGAGAAAGCCTAAGACAAGCATTATGCCACTTACGAGCGAGAGCGCACCGAAAACCGCCATTTTGACCGTCAGTCCGCGAGGGCCGGCAAGATACAGCAGGCCTTGAAGCGACGTTACAAGGCCGAGCGCCAATCTCAATAGGAGCAGACCCACGGCGGCCAATCCACCCGGAAAGACGGAGGACATTCGCAGCAGCCGGTGTTTCCTTTTTTTCATTTCTTGCGCATCCCATGCGGGCACGCGCTTACAAGGGTAGCTGCTCGCGGAGGATCATGAAACACTCGAAAGCGGGATCTTTTGATCCCGCTTTCGTGTTAGTATTTTTCGACTTAAAACTGATGTGGCAGTTGATGCCTTTTGCGCTAGACTGGTACCCGCGCGGATTTCTTGATGAGCATCGTGCTGTCGTATGGCGAAAATCGTGAATTGCGTAGAGTTGTTGTCTGTGCTGCGGCGCTCCTGACGATCTTTTCCGGTTACGGGCCGACGCTCGACGCTGCCCAGCCAGCAGGCAGGTATATTCGAACCGAATTTACCGTGGAAGACGGGCTTCCATCGAACGTCGTAAACGTCATAGTCCAAACCCGAAATGGATTCCTGTGGATCGGAACGGACGCAGGGTTGACGCGCTTCGACGGAAGACATTTCACTCCGGTTAACTTCCGTGGACCACAGTCCACTGCGCAAGGTATCGTGCGTTCGTTAGCGGAAGCTCCGGACGGCGATCTGTGGGTTGGAACAAGTTTCGGGTTGGCGCGCATTGCGGGCGCCGGGCTGAATAATCTCGATAGACCCTTGATAGCAACGATCTATCATCCGGGCACTGGTTTGAGCGACGATGTTGGCAGCCTTAAGTTTGCGCGTGACGGCGTGCTGTGGGTGGGCACCGAGGCCGGCCTTTATCGTTTCGATAGGGGTATCTTCGTGCTCGTTCTAGCGCGAGGAGGTATCTCTCAGCTCGAGCAAGCGCCCGATGGCCATCTGCTCATGGTCGCTGCGCATGAGTTCATCGACTGGGACGGCGATCGGGTTGTGGAACATCCGGGGTTGGCTGATCGGTTAGGGATCGGACCGAAAGGATACTTTCACGTTATGCAGGACCACACTGGCGCCCTGTGGTTCTGTACTCATGCGGGCGTCGCACGTCTGACCGGTGGCAGAATCGAGCGTTTCGAACCGTATGGTCTCGCCGCGCCCGGTAATGGAGTCAGGCTACGGAACTACGAAAACCATATCTACGAAGACAATCAGGGGAACGTATGGGTCTACGTGCCTCCCTTGCTATTTCGACCTTCGATAGCCGGTGAGGAGCCATTGGCACTGTCCAGTCGCGTAAGGTCACTGTTCACGGATCGTGATGGCGAGTTGTGGGTGGGCACAAACACTGATGGGCTTGTCCGGTTCAAGGACCGGGCGTTACGGATGTTCACGACTGCCGATGGCTTACCCAACAATACAACGATGACTGTGCTGTCCAGCCACGACGGCACTCTATGGGTGGGCAACAACTGTGGAGGCCTTTCCTCGTTTGATGGACGGCGCTTCAAAACATACGGCGAAAAGGACGGGCTCTTAAACTCCTGTGTGTGGGCCCTCGCGGAAGGGCGCAACAGTGATCTATGGATTGGAACTTGGGGTGGGGGACTCTTCCGCTTTAAGAGCGGTCATTTTACTCAGTTTTCGACGCCACAAGGTCTGGCGCACGAGGTTGTGCGGCAGATTTTTGCGGCGCGCGACGGTTCGCTATGGGTTCCAACTGGGGCGGGCCTAAGTCATATGCAGAACGGAGGTTTCCGAAACTACACCACCTCCGACGGGCTGTCGAGCAATAGCGTCCTCACCGTTTTTCAGGATCGCAGCGGCGGCATCTGGGTCGGAACAAGCCGGGGAATCGATCGAATGATAGGGGACCACTTTATAAGCGTTCCGTCGACCAAAGAGATATTCGATCCTCGGTATATGGATCTCGCGGAAGGTCCCTTCGGTGCTCTCTATGCATTCTCGGCACCGAAGGGGCTTAGCCACCTCGAACGCAATCAACTGGTTAGCGTTAATACAGACCTCGACCTATTAAGCATGGCGGAGTTCCAGGATCGGGATTTGTGGTTCAGCGGGGGTGATGGCATTTTCCGGGTTCCCGCGGTCAGCATTAACCGGTCCGAACGAGACCGCGAGGTGCCTCTTGATTACACATCCTTCGGTCGTGCCGACGGCCTGAACTCGACCCAGTGCAGCATCGGCAATCCTAATATGGCGATCACAGCCGATGGCAAGCTCTGGGTGGCGACGGTGCAGGGTTTAGCGATGATTGACCTGCCGCGACTGCCGCGCACGAATCGCCCACCGGCACTTTTTGTGGAAGAAGTTGCGATTGGGAGGAACAAACAACCCGCGGGCGATGAACTTGTCCTGGCCCCTGGCACGCACCACGTTGAGCTTCAGTTCGATTCCATAGAACTCGCGTCGCCGGAAAAGATTCGTTTCCAGTATCGGATGGACGGCGTTGATCCGGACTGGCTGAACGCCGACGGAACCCGCAGCGCAGTATACACGAGCATCCCACCGGGCGCCCATGCGTTCCGTCTTCGCGCGTGTAATAGCAATGGAGTGTGGGATCGCGCCGGCATAATCTACAAAGTCAGTCAACAACCTTATTTCTACGAGACAAACTGGTTTCGATTCCTCGCGTTCGTAGTGATTGCTTCGCTCATCACGGGCGTCTATTTTCTTCGGCTCAGGCGGATTTCGGGGCAAATTCAGAATAGGTTTGAGGAGCGGCTCGCGGAGCGAACACGGATCGCACAGGAGCTACACGACACTTTGCTTCAGGGCTTTCTCAGCGCCTCGATGCACGTCCATGTCGCGGCGGACAGCTTGCCCGCCGACTCGCCGGAAAAGCCGATCCTCAACCGGGCGATGCAACTGATGGGGCGGGTGATTGAAGAGGGGCGCAACGCTGTGCGAGGTTTGCGTGGCTACGGTAGCGCATCCATTGACCTCGAACAGGCGCTTTCATGCATCCCAGACGAACTGGCGCAGGAACAAATCGAGTTTCGCGTGGTTGTTAACGGCGAGCGGAGGCCGTTGCACCCCGCGCTTAGAGATGAAGTGTACCTGATCGGACGAGAAGCCCTCATAAATGCATTCCGGCATGCACAAGCGAAAAGCATTGAGGTGGAACTGAAGTATACCGCCAGTTATCTTCGCTTGCTGGTGCGGGACGACGGCTGCGGGATTGACCCTCATGTGATCGGCGCGGGACGCGATGGACACTGGGGCCTTTCAGGAATGCGCGAGAGGGCGGACCGAATTGGCGCGCGATTGCATGTTTTAAGCAGCGCGACGGCCGGTACAGAGATCGAACTCTCAGTCCGCGGCCACATAGCCTTTCAGGATCAAGCCGGCGGGAGGCTAAAATGGCTCGACAGACTCGAAGCACTACTTATAGTGAATGGGCGAAAGACAAGGAATGGGAAGAGCAAATGAACGATCAGGCTCGCATCCGAATACTCAGCGTCGATGACCACCCTCTTCTTCGGGAAGGGATTGCCACCATCATCAACAATCAAGCCGATATGTTGCTCGTATCCCAAGCATCCAACGGCACCGAAGCCATTCAACAATATCGGGAGCACAAACCAGACGTTACGCTGATGGATCTCAGACTGCCTCATCTGAGCGGCATTGACGCAATGCTCGCAATTCGAGAGGAGTTCCCGAACGCCCGCATCGTTATGCTTACAACCTTTGAGGGCGACGTTGAGATTCAGCGAGCGCTCGAAGCGGGAGCGCGTGGGTACCTCCTCAAGAACATGCCCCCGAGCGAACTGGTTGAAGCGATCCGTCAAGTACACGCCGGGAAGAGGCGCATACCGCCGGTGGTTGCGACGCAACTTGCCGAGCATATGGGTGATGAGGACCTGACTGCCCGTGAGATTGACGTGTTGCGGTTGCTCGGCGCCGGCAACCGGAATCGGGACATAGCCGAACGCCTGTTCATCGCTGAGGAGACCGTCAAAGTCCATGTTAAACACATCATGGACAAACTAGGCGCCAAGGACCGCACGCAAGCGACTGCGATCGCCGTACGCCGAGGAATTATAGAATTCTGACCCGTGAGACGCCCTGTGGCGCCGTATAGTTCCCGATAGGGCTAGTTAAAGGCCGTGTTAGTTCTTCGAGCGCGTATAGGAAAGACTCATAAGGAGCCCCTGTCGCATGCTCCATTCCAACTTCACACGTTCTATTCGCGCAAAGGTATAGATCCAAGTTCTTGCCGGCAACCTCGTCCGCTTCCTCCCGCGTTGCCGAGCGCGTCAGTTCCTCGTGTAGCAAACCGCGATCTCCTGCAAAAGCGCAGCATGTACTGGTCAGCGGATAAAAGGGGGCTTCGGCTAACTGAGCCGCGATCTTTCGGAGGGTTGCATCAACGCCAAGCGTATGCATAGAGCATGTTGGGTGTATCGTCGCCGACCGGACCTTCCGTCTCACCTTCAAGTTAGGCAGGAGCCTCTCGTCCGCCCAAGTGATGGAATCGTAGATCGTGAGGCGTTTATGTCGATCCTGGTTCTCGGGAGTGAGATAGTCCAAAACCTCTTGCCGGAGGCCCAAGGTACAGGAGCTAGCATCAGAGACGATCGGTAGTGCGCCCTGCTTGCTCCATCGCCACATGCTTTCTACAACACGATTGGCCATCAATATGTTGCCGGCGTTATATCCCTTCGAATGCCACACGGTCGCGCAACAATTGCCGGCAACATCCGAAGGAATGAAAACCGGATTGCCAGCCCGTTCCGAGACCGTCACAAACGTTTCGGCGAGGGATCTTTTGCGGCGCGAGATCTTCGATCCGCCAAAAATGCGGTTGATACATGCGGGGAAATAAACGGCCGCGGCACCCTCTTCCTTTGTGCGAGGTAATCTGGATCGAGCCGACATTGGGAGAGATTCTACCCAACTGGGAAGGAGTTCCGGGCTGACAATTCTCCGGGAGGTGTTCAGCACCGCACGAAACGCCGCGGTTAACAAACAGCTTTGCCGCCAGATTGCCAGCAAACAGCGACATTCGGGCGATCGGTTCGACGATCTTCCCGGATCGGCGATCCTTTCAGCTACCCATTCCTCTCGCTGGCTGTGTTCCAGGTGGCGGAATTGTTTCATCATGACGCCGGTGTTGATCTGCACCGGGCACGCATGCTCGCAAGATCCATCGCCGGCACAAGTCTGAACCGCGTCGTACTCATATTCCTTCAGGAGGGCTCCGTCATCCCGGCTGGAATTCTATTCGGGACCGACGGCTTGCATAATTTGTCCCATTTCCATCGCATTGCTCGATGGGATCTCCTGGAGAGAGATTGCGAGCTGTTCGGTGGCAATTCCGGTAACGTTTTGAAACATCGACCATAGTTGGCGGAGCATGTCCGTTTTCTCCGCCATACTGTGACCGCTACGTAAGGTGCAATTCAGTGCTGCGGTCGGAGCCTCCATGCCGGCGGCATATCCTGAGCCCTTGGGATAAGAGAGAAATACCACTCGGACGAAATGTGCGGGCACCTTCATGACCGTGGTATGGATGCGCGTAATCTCCTCGGCGATCCTCGATTTGATGTATCCCGAAAGAGATTGCTCTTCAGTTATTACGGTGTACAAAGGCATCATTACCTCCCGGCGGCCTTGAGGGCGGCGGCCACCTGGGTGACGCGCGCACCCTGATGCTTGGCAACCTCGAGCTCGTCCGCAGTCGGTCGGGCGCTGTTCTGTCCCGAAGTCGACGACGATCCATACGGCGTCCCGTGTCCTTCAAAAAGCTTGGCGTGCGTGTAGCCGTTCGGCACGATAATGAATCCCAGATGCGCCATCGGGATGTAGAGCGAGAGCAGCGTGGTCTCGTTTCCGCCGTGCGGTCCCCCCGTCGACGTAATGACCCCTGCTGCCTTTCCGTTCAGTTTGCCTTGAAACCACAAACCTCCCAGACTGTCTATGAACGCTTTCAACTCCGCTGATGTATTGCCGAAGCGCGTCGGGGTGCCGAATATGATTCCGTCGGCCCATTCCGCGTCGGCTGGTGTTGGGGCTCCGTACTCGGCGAGCATTCTTTTGCTACGTTCCTCCCAGCCCGGAACATTGGCCATTACTGTCGGAGAAACGAGATCGGGTACACGGCGAAGCCGCATCTCGGCCCCAGCCTCACGAGCTCCTTCGCCCACCGCTTTGGCTAGCGCTTCCACGGAGCCGTCACGAGAGTAAAACACAACGAGAATCTTTGCTTTAGAATCCGCCATTGGCATCTCTTTTTAAGAAGAGCCTCGAATCAGCTGTGTTGTTTGTCCCTGACTGCGCCTGATTCGAGGCGACGAATCAAATGAGAAGATGCTTATGCACTTTCTCGAACAGCTTGTGGTTGTCCCGGTAGTCCACATTGATTCCGATAAGTACAGGGCCCGGCATCTCGAAAGCCTTGCGCAACTGGCACCCGATTTCATCCGGGGAGTTGATAAACAGACCCTTGGCACCAAAGGCTTCGGCGTACTTGACGACGTCGACGGGGCCGAAATCCACGCCCGATGTCCGTTGGTATTTGGCGAGCTCTTGGACCCCGACCATATCGTAGGTTCCGTCGATCCAGATCATATGGACTAGATTTAACTTCAATCGGACGGCGGTTTCCAACTCCATGCTGGAGAAGAGAAATCCGCCGTCACCCGAGATCGACAACGTCTTCTCATGTGGCCGCACCAGGCAGGAAGCGATTCCCCAGGGCAGTGCCACTCCAAGCGTCTGTTGCCCATTGCTGATCAGAATCTGGCGGGCTCGGAAGCTAAATAAGAAGTGAGCAATCCAAAGATGGAAGGATCCCATATCGACGCACACCGTCACATCCTCAGTCAACCATTTCTGAAGTTCAGCGACGATACGGAGAGGATGTATCGGATTCCCGGTGTGCTGGTTGGCCTGCTCAATTCTAAGAGCGCGCTTTGCGGACAATGTCGCGAAGAATTGCTTCACACCTGGAGCCACGACAATGGGATGGACCAAATCCAACAAGGCGAAAAGGCTTGCAGCCACATCGCCCAACACTTCAATGGCCGGTAAGTAAAAATTGTCAATGTCGGCCCGATTCGAATCGATATGAATCAGCTTCGCTTTGCGGAACCCGTTCCAAATCGAGGGATCGTACTCCACCGGGTCGTAGCCGACCGTAATGATCACGTCCGCGGCCGCCAGGAGTTCGTCTCCCGGCGTATTATTGAGTTGACCGATGCGGCCTGCGAAATTGTAAAAAAGGTCCGCCGATACCGTGCCAGCAGCCTGAAAAGTCCCGACCACTGGGATACCGGTCTTTCGCACGAAGGTACGCACAGCCTCCGCATTCCCGGGCTTACTGGCGAGAAGCCCCAAGAGCATCACGGGTTGTTGCGAGCCGTTGATAAGCCTCGCTGTTTCCTCAATCGACTCCCGGCTGCCAGGCCCGAACGCAGGTGTCGCGGAACCAGTCAATGCTTCACAGTCTGCCGCTCCTTCCATTACGTCCTTCGGCAGGCTGACAAATGCAGCGCCTGGCCGGTCCGATTCAGCAGCAACAAATGCATTGGCCAGCACCTCGCCGATGGATTGCGGAGAAGTGGCTTCAGCGCTGAACTTCGTTAGAGGCCGAAACGCTGCTACACCTTGAAAGGTCTGATGAACCTGCTTGATGCCCTGTGAGGTTGGGGCAGCTCCGCCGAGCGCGACTAGCGGGTCACCTTCGCTATTTGCAGTTAAGAGTCCTGTTGTCAAGTTACTAACGCCAGGACCTGAGGTAGCAATAGCGACACCCGCCTTGCCGGTCATTCTTCCTATGCCACCTGCGATGAAAGCTGCATTTTGCTCGTGACGACAGACTATGGTTTGGATGGAGGAGGAAGCCAGAGTGTCAAATACCTTGTCGATCTTTGCGCCAGGGATTCCAAACACATACTTGACGCCTTGCCGTTCCAGCGATTCGACCACTATCTGAGCACCCGTCTTTGCTGATGGTGAAGTCATAAGGCTCAAGATCGATACCCCTTAGCAGTCAAACGGGATCGGCGCTGATGCTCGCGAGGCTCTGCTGCGCTCGGCACTTAACAAGTCTTCCACTGGATCGCGAGAGAGATCCGCCTTAAGGAATTCCTCGGTCTCGGGCAACGAAACATGCATTTCGCCGATAGAGCAACCTTCAATATCGACATCTGAGGCTCGGCACTCGAGAACGTGTCCTCCCTTTTGCCGATCCTCCGACAGAAAATGGAAGTGGTATCCCGGAACACTAAACGATGCGGCGAACTCCGGCGACCACAGGCCAACCAGCGTTCCACGCAACTCGTCAAAGGAGAATTCCTGCTGTCCAGAGGCGGCCATCTTTAGCGTCGTTCCCTCCGAAACTGACTTCATGACCCTGGCCTTCACGGTATGGAAGTTTCCGGTCGCCCGGAAGGCATAGAAGAGGTTGTTTGAATCGCGGAGTTGGTCACAGGCCGCAACCAAGTCATTCATGGTGGATATTGTTTGATGATTCTTTCGAAAGTCGGGGTTAAACCTTGTTACGACTGCGTAAGGAATAAGGCGCTCTCCGTCCACCGTAACAACGGTCCCTGTCGAAGAGACTTGATAGCAGACTCCTTCTAGCACCACCATTTCGCCGTCCAGATCCGCAAATGTCCCGAGCCCAAAATCTCCGTGTCGCAATAAGCGTGAGACCCGCACTGCTCCTTGATATAGCCCCTCGACAAGGGCCGCCGAAGTCGATACCTGGAAAAGAGTGTGTAGCGGGGTTCCTAGACTCTTCGCAAGTGCGCGGGCGACCAAATGATCACAGGTTTCCTTGTCACCGGTCATCCGCTCTTTGAGCGCCGCATAGAGGGAATCGGGAAGATTACAAGTAATTGTCCTCATGACAGGCGCTTGAGGGTTTTGAGGTCATCCACGACATAGGCCATGGATGCGCGGAGGCCTGCACCGCAGCGAACGGGGGCAAGGTCTGATAACTCTTCGCCTCTGCAAACCGGGAGCGCGAGCGTACCATCGCCGATCCAAGCCTGCTCTATTTTGACGTCGTGGGGTACATTCTCAACCAGTTCGTGAATCGCAGGTTTGTTGTGCATTCCCGCTGCCAGGCGCGGTGTGTGCAAGAGGTTTACGACCGGACGTTTCGACAACGTGGAAGGGTTCTTAATCGGTTCTCTCAAGGTTACAACGCCTTCGGCAAGCCGCTGCCCGGCCGCCGACAGAATCCCCGCAAACTTCGATCCCGCCGCCAACGCAGGACCCGCTTCGCCTGTAGCAGCGTAATATCTCGTCTGGAAAACGGACCCAATGCGTTTCGGATAGCCCTGAGTCCAGCCCCGCGCCAGAGCCGCATCGTTGTCCACAAAGATATATGGACAGTAGGAGATAGGTCTTCCTTCGAAGAATGCATCCAACAAAATGAAGAACTCACGATACTGATACCGCGCAGGATCCAGGTATTCATCGTCCGAGCCGGAGAACTGCCAATCGTAAAACAGGGCATTCGCGTGGCCATCGGCAGATGGATCAGGATCGAGCCCCGGTGGGAGCGTGGCTGCCACGACCGAAGGATTTGCCCAAAACTCAATGTTCAGGAAGTCCGCGGAATAGTGCCAGGGGGGAAGCGGGTTCAGTGTCGACTTCCCTTGCGGAGTCAATGGATAATTGAAGCCTTTTAGCATATTGAGAGCCTCGTAAATTGTGTTCGCCCGTCCTGTCGCAGGCAGAATGGATATGTTGCAGTCCACTGCTGGACGGTCTACTTAAGAAGACTCGGTTCAGGTCACGTTTGTTGGAGCGCCGCTCCGCATCAAGGCAGGCAAAACTGCCTGCCCCACAAAGCACAGGAATGTAGAAACTCCAGTCTGCTGCGCCGGCACGGCTGATTTTGGAGACACTCCGGGTTTGGGTAGTGACGGGGACGAGCTTTGGGAGGGCGAATTAGGCGGCGTTTTGCTCCTTTCGGTAAGCGATGAGGAACGTTTCGAAGTCAGGACGGGTGCAGGTGAGGCGGTTCTGGGTTTGGCTGCGACGGAGATAGGTTTGGATTTCGTCGGTTGAAAAATCGAAGCCACAGTCGGCGGGATTGAAGGGGGTGTCGCGCTCGTCGGCCAGCTCGAAGTGCCTCGTGCACAACGCAATTTCCCGCTTGCGCTTATCGGTTCGAGCACTCTGCAGGGTTTCGAGCTGGGCGGTATCTTTTTCGAGATGATTGCGGAGACGGCGTTCCTGCAGGGCGAGATTACTGAGATCGCGGCGGTAATGGAGCATGGTTTGGGCGCGGGTGAGAGCGGCGCGGGTGGTGGGATTGTCTTCGTCATTGAACTCATTGGCGAATTGGCGGTGACCGATGGAATAGACGCCGGCTTCGAGAGGGGCGATGCGGAGGAGACGCCAACTTGTGTCGGCAACGGCTTGGACGAGGGTGTGTTCGTCGTCAGTGAGAGGGGAGTATTTGGCGAAGTGACGGAGGATATGGGCCTGGTAGGCGATGGCATCATCGGTTGGGAGGACGACGGTTTGGCCGGTGAGACCGGTTTTAATGGCGTTCAAAGAGGATTTGGCCTTACCGGTTTCTGTACGAGGCCCTGTGGAATGTTGGGAGTTGGCACGGTTGGCGGCGTGGCGGGCGTCAGAGATGGGAGGATGTTGCGTGGGCTCGGGTTCGGTCTCGGCGGAGGTACCGGAGGCGGTGGCGGAGAGGGTGCGCTTCTGGTTATCTGGTTGGCGCATGGCAGCGCGGCGGGCGGCTCGGTTCGACATGTTCGTAGTGAATTCCTTTTCGAGAGAGATGAGGCAACACGGGAGTGTTGCGGGTCAGTTCAGAAATAGCATCTGATGGAGATGGGGCAGTGCGTATGAGAGGGAGGGAGTTGGGTAAGCGGTTGATGGGAAGGGAGATAGGGGTTGAAAATAAACTTTGGAGGTTTGTGAACCGGGAAAAACCCTTCCGAAGAGTGCCGTCTAATGTGGTGGCAATTAGGCCATGACAAGTCTCGTGATAGGGAACGGAAAGGCGAATATACTGCAATGGATTACCGCTCGATTCCCTGGATTGAATCGAGAGGAGAGATCGGAGTGTCGGGAATGAATATAATACGACCTATGGCTGCCAACGGAGATGGTGCCCCCCGACGGGATCAAACGTCAGACCTTCAACTCCTTGTCCATTCGACCCCCAGCCTGATTCACACGGGTAGGCCGGACGGCCACCTCGATTTCTTTAATCAAACATGGGTCAGGTATGTAGGTCAGTCGGTGCAGGATTTGGAGGGCTGGAAGTGGACAGCGTTCATCCATCCCGAGGATGTCGAAGGAATCGTGGAAAAGTGGCGCGCGTCTCTGGCCAGCGGCGAGCCGTTCCTGCATGAAGCCCGCGTCCTGCGTGCAGACGGTGAATATCGCTGGCTGCTGCACCACAAAGTAGCAGTGCGCGACCGGCACGGCGAAATAGTTAAGTGGTATGGGTCAAGTATCGACATTGAGGATCGCAAGCAAGCGGAAGAACAGCTCCGCCGAAGCACCCAGGAGCTGCAAAGAAGCGAATTTTATCTCGCCGAAGGGCAGCGCCTTGCCCACATGGGTAGCTGGGCCTTCAATCCTGCCGGATTCGACTACTGGTCTCCTGAATTATTTCGAATGCACGGCCTCGATCCGGCCCGCAATCCGCCTAATGTTCAGGAATACCTGGATTATCTCCACCCGCAGGATCGCGAATCCATGGCGACCATCATCAAGGGGCTTTCGACGAAGGCTTCAGCCTTCGATGTCACCAAGCGAATCGTCCGACCTGATGGCGAGGTCCGGTACATTCGCTGCGTCGGGGTTCCCGTCATCGAAAATCAAAGCCTCAAAAGGTTCATTGGCAGCGCTATCGACGTCACGGAGCAAGAGTTGGCGAACCAGGAACTTCGACGGCGGGAGGCCTATCTCGCAGAAGCCCAAAGGCTCAGCCACACAGGCAGTTTCGGGTGGAGGCCTGATGACGGCGAGCTTGTCTGGTCAGACGAAACCTATCGCATCTTCGAATACGACAGCACAGTAAAGCCAATCCTGGATTCAGTGATTCAGCGCGTACATCCCCAGGATGTGGCGCCTTTCCAACAGGTCACCGATCGCGCATCCCAGACTGGCACAGACTTCGAACATGAGTATCGCCTGCTGCTGCCCGGCGGGCGAGTCAAGTATGTCCATACGATTGCTCGCGCGGTACAGAGTGCATCCGGCGACCGCGAGTTTATCGGGGCTGTCACCGACATCACCGAACGTAAGACTACCGAGGATAAAATCCGGCGCTTGGTCGAAGCTGGCATTCTGGGGATCTTCATCGCGAATGTCCAGGGTGAGATCGTCGAGGCCAACCAGGCGTTTCTACGAATGCTGCAGTACGGCCGTGAGGATCTCCACTCGGGTCGATTGCGCTTGACGGATCTGACGCCAGCGGAATTGCGCGAACGAGACCAACGTGCCTTGACAGAATCGCTGGCAACCGGAGTCTTTCAGTCATACGAGAAGGAGTTTCTCCGCAAAGATGGCAGCCGCGTGCCAGTGCTGATTGGGGGGGCGCTATTTCAAAGTGCGAACGAGGGCGTAACGTTTGCCCTCGACTTGAGCCAACAAAAGCGCGCCGAGGGAAAGATCCGGGAGCAGGAAATGGAGTTCCGGCAGATTCTGGATTTGACGCCTCAGCTTGTTGCCGTATACGGGCTTAATCGTGAACGCCTTTACGCCAACCGCGTCATGCTTGATTACTTCGGTCTTAGTCTCGAAGAGTGGCAGCGGAGAGTTAAATTTGGTCAGGGCCTTCATCCCGATGACTGGGAACGGACGATCGGCCATTTTGATAGTGCTGTCTCTAGTGGGGCTGGTTTCGAGGTGGAGTTGCGCCTACGAAAAGGTGATGGAACTTATCGCTGGTTTCTGACCCGTTGCAACCCTGTGTGCGACGACAAGGGACAGATCATGCGCTGGTACGTTGCGTGTACCGATATTGAAGACCGCAAGCGGGCCGAACAGAAACTTCAGCAAGAAAACATTGCCCTCCGCGAGGAGATCGACAAGACTTCGATGTTCGAGGAAATTGTCGGCACATCGAGGCCTCTAAAGGCCGTTCTTTCGCAAATTGCCAAAGTTGCGCCGACCGACTCGACCGTTCTGATTACCGGAGAAACCGGCACCGGCAAAGAGCTCGTTGCCCGCGCCGTTCACAAACGATCCCACAGGTCTGGCCGTCCCTTCGTTAGTGTGAATTGTGCGGCGCTTCCGCCCGCGCTGGTTTCCTCGGAATTGTTTGGCCATGAGAAGGGAGCTTTCACGGGAGCGACGCAGCGTCGACTCGGCCGCTTCGAAATGGCTGACGGCGGAACGATTTTCCTGGACGAAGTGGGCGAACTGCTATCCGAAACTCAGGCGGCGTTACTGAGAGTACTGCAGGAAAGGGAATTCGAGAGGGTAGGGGGAGGACAACCCATTCAAATCAACGTTCGCGTAATCGCTGCCACCAATCGCGACTTAAACGCCGCGGTAGCGCGTGGGACTTTTCGTCAGGATCTCCTGTATCGCCTGAATGTGTTTCCGCTCGAAGTGCCGCCTTTGCGAGAACGGAAAGACGACCTCTTAATGCTGGTCGAGTATTTCGTGCAGCGCTACGCCAATCGAGCGGGAAGAAATATCCGATCAATCGACCACAAGACCCTGGAGCTATTGCAGTCCTACGACTGGCCTGGCAACATCCGGGAGTTGCAAAACGTAATTGAAAGGTCCATTATTTTGAGCTCCGCCGATATTTTTTCAGTTGATGAGTTGTGGCTTTCCAAACGGACTCATTCGCAAACACCTCGGGTTGAACCGTTGCCGGTTTTGAATGTCGAGCCGCGAAGCGAACGGGAGATTATCGAGGCGGCGCTGGCCGAGAGTAGAGGCCGCGTATCCGGAGCTTCAGGAGCGGCAGCCAAGCTTCGAGTTCCAGCTTCTACTCTTGAGACCCGCATTAAGGCGCTGAAGATCGATAAACGCCAGTTCAAATTCCGGTAGGAGTTCTCTGAAGATCCGGGCACCGATTCGCGGAATTCACGAAATTTGCGAATATCGCGGAACTCGTGTTGATCGCCGAGGGTCTGGCTCTGGCGTGCCCAATATTTTCAATGAGTTACAAACGGCTGAGCGCGTGCTAGATTCATGCTGCATGTCTGATGATCGTCGGCCCGCGCCAGAAAGATCCAAGTGAAAAGAACAGCAAAGGCTTCATCGGCGGTCTGAACATGACTTGGCGGATTGATCGAATAGTCGGCGACGACGATATTGTGGCGCTGTGTATAAGCGGCCGAATTACAAAACAGGATGTGGGCACACTGCGCAATGTAATCGAGGAGGACGCTAGCGCGGTTGCTATCGATCTCAAGAACGTCATTCTTGTGGACGGAGAGGTCGTGAAATTTCTGGCCCAAACAGAGCGCAGCGGGACCTTACTCCAGAACTGCCCTCGTTATATCCGTGACTGGGTCACGAGAGAGCGAGAGGAAACGATCGGAACAACGGGAGACGAGGATGCCTGATGCCCCTAACTCGGTCGCGTTACAGGTTGTTTGCACGGTCGCGAGTAGACGAATGCGGTTTCGGGGAACTGGTCTGTTGAATCCGATCAATGTTTGGATTGGTCTTTTGGCCGTCACTTTCGGCGTACCTCGTAGCTTTAGCGCCAAGCCGACTCCCGATCCCCGCCCGGATGTCGTTCGGATACCGATAATCGAAGGACGGGACATCCGCTTCCGAAAGCTCTCCAACCCCCAGAATCTATCGCACATTAGAGTTGTGTCGATCGTTCAGGACACTCAAGGCTTTATGTGGTTTGGTACCTGGAATGGGCTCACTCGGTACGACGGGTACAAGTTCAAGGTATTCAAACACGAGGCCGATGATCGCAAGAGTCTCAGCGGTGTGTACGTGTACTCATTGTTCAAGGATCATTTGGGAAACCTGTGGGTCGGAACTGACGGATTCCTTGATCGCTTTCAACCAGAGACTGAGAGCTTCATACATTACAAACTCGATAGACCTGCTGCGAATGGGCTATCGAGCATCGTTAACCATATCAGCGAGGACTCTGACGGGACGCTTTGGCTCTCAACCCGCAACGGTTTGTTCCGCCTGGACCCAGGCAGCGGCCAGTTGAAGAATTATACTCACGACCCTGCCGACCCTTTTACGCTCGCCGATAACTACGTTCTAACTAGTGGCGAGGACAGAGCAGGAAACTTCTGGGTAGGCACGAGCAGAACTCTTGATGAATTCGATAGGAATATTTGTCAGGTGAAGCGCCATATCCAGGTGGGCGAATCAGGTGTCGGACTTTGGTTTCACGAGGACCGATTCGGCGTGTTTTGGGTCATCTATGGTTCTCTCGGTTACATCGGCACACTTGACCGCAAGACAAACCGGCTGACGCGCTTCGAATACGAATGGAAAGTTGGACCAGCACAGGCAAATCAGGCCTATTCCATGCTCGAAGATGGCAACGGAACTATGTGGTTCGGGACCGCTGCCGCAGGGTTGATGAAGTTCGATCGCGAGAATCACTGCTTTATCAGTTACCATCACGACCCGACCGACCCAGAGACCATTGGCGACAATCACGTCATTGCACTCTTCGAGGACCGTGAGGGAAACATCTGGGTTGGCCTTCATCAGGAGGAGCCGAATCACTTTCCAATTAGACCTCTTCCGTTCGAAAACCTCTCACGTTTGACGCACACGAGCCAGTATGAGATTTCCGGTCTGGTCGGCGCCATATACGAAGACGGACGGGATGAAGTGTGGCTGGGCGTCAATCGCGGGTTATACCGCCTCAATCGCAAGACGGCGCAAGTCTGGAAGTTCAAGGGCGTCGATAATTCGGACGTCTATTCGATCATTGCGGAGGGACCAGATGTACTCTGGTTCGGCAACGCATACCCGGGTCTGCTCAGATACAACGTGAAAACGGGAGAAGAGAGGGGCTATCGTCACGATCGAGCGGATCCCTCAAGTTTATGCAGTGGCGTGATCTATCATCTCCTCATCGACCGTGAAGGAACACTGTGGGCTGCTACTTGGGATGGCCTGTGCCGATTGGACTCATCAACTAACCTTTTCACGAGATATACGCCCGCTCCCGACAGCCGCGGTCTTAACTACTACGCTATAACGCAAGGCCGTGACCGCAGTCTGTGGTTGGGCGGCAACCTTGGCCTTCATCGTTTTGACCAGCGGACCAAGACGTTTAGTGTCTACAGTCATGACCCCGGCGATTCAACAAGCATTAGTGACGATCACGTCAACGCAGTGCTTTCCGATCACGTTGGTACTCTTTGGGCTGGAACTCAGAACGGCCTTGATAAGTTCGAGCCGCTAACTCGCACGTTCAAAAGTTACGACCAGCGGAATGGCATGTCTGGCACTGTCGTGAGCTGCCTCCTCGAAGACAGCCGCGGCACGCTCTGGATGAGTACAAACGCGGGAATTTCCAGCTTCAATACGAAGACAGAACAGTTCTCCAACTACACGACTGCCGATGGCCTTCCCGGTCCAGATCTCAGTGGCAATCGAGCTTGTTACCAGAATCGGCGTGGCGAGATGTTCTTTGCCGGGTTCAGCGGCACGACCACGTTTTTTCCCGACAAAGTGGTCGAGAGCACGTATATACCTCAACCCGTCCTGACGGACTTTCGCCTTTTCGGTTCTTCGGTCGTTCCTGGTCGCCGTTCACGCTTGAAGACGCCTATCAACTGGGCGAGCGCCATACAGCTTTCGCATTCGGAGAACATCTTGTCCATCGAATTTTCCGCGCTCAGCTATCTCAATCCTGAAACCAATCGCTACAGATACAAGCTCGACGGTATTGATGAACGTTGGCGCGAGGTGGGAAGTGACGAGCGGCTCGCGACGTATACAACGCTGCCGGCCGGCAACCATACTTTTCGGGTTGAGGCAGCTACCAGTAGAGGTCCGTGGTCGGCTGACGTGGTCCTCCAGATTAGGATTTTGCCTCCGTTCTGGCAGACATACTGGTTTCTCGCATGCGTTATCGCTGCTCTTTTTGGGATTTTGAGGCTGTCCTATCGACTACGATTAAACTACTTAACAGCACAGTTCAACATACGAACAGAAGAGCGCGTTGCCGAGCGAACCCGTATTGCTCGCGAGCTGCATGACACGCTTCTTCAGAGTTTTCAGGGTCTGATGCTCCGTTTTCAGGCAGTGCACGAATTAATGCAAGATGGAAAGGCAAAGAAACAACTCCAAGAAACACTCAAACGAGCGGATCAGGCGATTACTGAGGGTCGCAGTGCCGTGTACGAGCTGCGCTCACCCACCAAGCCTACGAATGACTACGCTCAGGCTGTTCGAGCATTGGGTGCCGAACTGGGCGCGGAAGACGCCGCGGCGTTCCGTTTGGCAGTGGAAGGCCGTCCGCGCGAGTTCCATCCGATCGTTCGAGACGAACTTTACCGCATCACTCGCGAGGCTCTGCGAAATGCCTTCAATCACGCGCACGCTCAGCGAATCGAGGTGGAAATTATCTATGCAGAACGGATCTTCCGGTTAAGGATCCGGGACGATGGAGAAGGCATTCCGCCCGAAGTCCTGAAGCAAGGCCGCCCAGGACACTACGGCCTTAATGGAATGCGCGAGCGAGCCGGACAAATGGGTGCGAAGTTCGGCGTATGGAGCGGAGCAACTGGAGTTGGGACCGAGATCGAGTTGACTATTTCTAGTTCCATTGCATACGGCAAATCGGCAAATCGCCTCCGTTCCCGGCCGTTTCGAGAGAACGTTGGCGATACGTGATTCGAGTTCTAACTGTAGACGACCATCCGCTTCTTCGCGAAGGCATTGCTGCGCTGATCGACACTCAATCCGACATGCAGTTGATTGGGGAAGCTTCGAACGGACGCGAGGCGCTCGAACAGTTTCGAAACCATCGCCCAGATATCACGCTCATGGATTTACAGATGCCGGAAGTGAGCGGCATCGACGCAATCAGTGCAATTCGCGGTGAGTTTCCCGACGCACGAATTGTCGTGCTAACGACACATGCAGGCGATTTCCAGGTTTCTCGCGCACTCAAAGCCGGCGTTCGGGCTTACTTGATCAAGGGCTTACTGAGAGAGGAGTTGTTGAAGACAATTCGCGCTGTCTATGCCGGCCAAAAGCGCCTGTCGGCTGAGATTGCTGTCGAAATTGCTGAACACGCGGCTGACTATGTCTTGACCCCGCGCGAAATAGATGTACTGCGATTGATCGCTAAAGGAAATGCGAATAAGGAGATCGCTGGAGGTTTGCTCCTCGCTGAGGAGACAGTGAAGGTTCATGTCAAGAATATTCTCGCCAAACTTGGCGCAAAGGACCGCACCCATGCCGTTACCGTTGGACTCAAGCGCGGAATTATCGATCTGTAGTTCTGCGATACCTCCAAAGAGGTATGCGAAAGATTCTTTACTGGGTATTTCAGATCTCGTCTGCATCGCCCATAATTTGAGGCGGGATGTCATTCTGCAACGTCTATTCTCAACTCTTCCTGACGGGTGGCCCGGATATGGCATTTTGATGCTGCGCATTGGCACAGGGATCGCTCTAATCTGTCTTGGCATCGATAATTTCGTGACAGGCGTCAAAGAACCGATCGCCATCGCTCGGGAGTTTGTCGCCGTCTTTGGAGGCATTCTTTGGCTTTTGGGCTTCTGGACACCCATAATAGGAACACTAATAGCGATTGATGAGCTATGGATCGCGTTCTCAGTCTCGTCTTCACCGCGTGACGGTCAGTGGATTCATTTCTTCTTAGCGGTACTGGCTGCTGGTACGGCGATGGTCGGCCCTGGCGCATGGTCGATCGATGCAGTCCGCTTCGGAAGAAAGCGCTTTGATATCCCAAGCAGGGGCAGGACGCCACACCCTTGAAAGGAGTTGTTATTCGCAATGGTTTCGGAAACTGTGTTGCAAAAACGGATTTTAATGGAGCCTTACGATGAATTGTTCTTCGACTGCTTTAGACGCCTTCACCCCTGGATCCCTTTCTGGCAAGCAGGATCGGATGTCCGACCATTTCGTAGACCGTACCGCGAGTCGAGGTGGCACCGAAACGTCTAAAGGCCCCACTGAAGAAACGCTCAATCTCCGCGACGAAGACATCCTCTCGACATCCGTGTTCGAGGAGATCGTCGGCTCCTCAGAGGCGATCAGTCGAGTTGCCGGACAAGTGATCAGGGTCGCTCCTTCGGGGGCCACAGTCCTCATAACCGGAGAGAGCGGCACGGGAAAGGAACTCATCGCCCGCGCGATTCAGAAGAGGTCGCGACGGTCGGCATCGCCTTTCACAAAAATGAATTGCGCCGCTACGCCACCCTCGCTGATGGCAACCGAGCTCTTTGGTTACGAGAAAGGTGCCTTCACCGGCGCCAACCAGCGACACGCAGGCCGTTTTGAAGCCGCGAACCACGGTACGATTTTCCTCGATGAGATCGGCAACATGCCAGTGGAAACCCAAGTCGCCCTGTTGCGCGTGCTCCAGGAACGCGAATTCGAGCGGGTTGGAGGTACGCAGAGCATCTCCGTTGACGTTCGAGTGATCGCAGCCACAAACTGCGATCTTTGGGCCGCGGTTCGTTCCGGGAAATTCCGTCTGGACCTCTTTTATCGCTTGAACGTCTTTCCGATTCACGTCCCCCCTCTTCGCGAGCGGCGGGAGGACATTCTTTTGCTCGCCAAGTATTTCATCGAACGCTACGCTGCTAAAGAGCGCAAGAGGATTCAAAGGATAGAAAAGC
The DNA here is from genome assembly GCA_003167495.1 of Bryobacterales bacterium. Lineage (GTDB taxonomy): Bacteria > Acidobacteriota > Terriglobia > Bryobacterales > Bryobacteraceae > Bog-105. The sequence goes on from PMSX01000228.1 coordinate 58,666, forward strand.
GGACAGCAGAGCTTCTCGAGGCATACGACTGGCCGGGAAACATCCGTCAACTTCAGAATGTGATTGAGCGAGCCATGATCCTTTGCGATGCGGATACGTTCTTCGTTGAAAAAGCATGGCTGCACTCGGAATCAGAGCCCAGACTCGGCCTGCAGCCGTCTCTGACAACCCAGGAGCGAGAGCTCATTGAAGCTGCGCTTGCGGAAACCTGCGGCCGCATTTCGGGTCCAGATGGCGCTGCCAGGAGGCTGGGAGTGCCGAGGACGACGCTGGAATCCAGGATCAAGAGCTTGCGCATTGACAAATACCTGTACCGGGTTGAAGGTCGCGAGCGCTAAGTCGTGATCTTCGTATAGCGTTGGGGAACCCGCGGATTTGCCGCCGCTGACGTGCTACCTGCGCTCGTGATCCCGCGCGGTGTGGATCTCTTGCTGGCGGCCCGTCATCATGTCTGCCGGCGTTTCGTGGCGTAGCTTGCCGGGGCGGAACTTCATCTCCACTTTCTCGCGCAATCGAGCCTGCGCCTAAGCGTTTTTGTTGAATAGTTATCGACCTGTCCCGCCGTACAGAGTGGCTTATGGCCCATCGTCAACCGGCGAATTTGCAACCCAACAAAACCCGGATCCGAAGGCTCCTCAGTTGTGAGTAGCGAACAAACAAGTTTACGAGAAAGCATATGTCGGCACCTAGTGCAAACCCGACGGACGATTCAGCGCTGCCCGGATTGAGGCGTTTCGAGCCAGTCCGACCATTCCGCCGTCTAGGTTAGTGCTGAAGCCATAGGAGGTAAACGATGAGTGAAGTAATTTCCCAAAAAACAAGATCTCGGAAACCAGCAAAGGAGGAACCTACCGGCCGCCTGTTCTTCCTCGATCTGTCCATGGGTCGTGTGATGTCTTGCACGCCCGATGGCTCAGGCCTAAGAACGATCGTCACCCTTGGACGGAAACTCCCCGATGGCATCGTCGTCGACCCGGACGCCGGTCACATTTACTGGACCAACATGGGTATCCCTAACGCGAATGACGGATCCGTTATGCGCGCGGACCTCGACGGCGGCAATATATCCACGATTGTTCCCGAAGGTGCCACCCATACGCCAAAGCAGCTCCAGTTAGACAAAAAGAACGGGCGGCTTTATTGGTCAGATCGCGAGGGAATGAGAGTCATGCGGGTCAACCTGGATGGCTCGAAGCTTGAAACTCTCGTCGACACAAGCCAGGGCGATCTACGGCCGGGGACGGATGCAACCAAGTGGTGCGTTGGGATAGCGCTCGACGTGGAACGCGGCCAGCTCTACTGGACCCAAAAAGGTCCCGACAACGCTGGTCAGGGTCGCATCTTTCGAGCTGGTCTCGAAATTCCAAAAGGACAACATGCGGAGCGTCGGGCAGACATCGACCTTCTCTATGGAGGTCTACCCGAGCCGATCGACCTGGATCTCGATGTTGCAGCCCGCATGATGTACTGGACCGACCGCGGCGATCCGCCGCGAGGCAATACCGTAAATCGCGCGCCGATGGATGCGCCCTCCGGTCGCCGCGAAGAACCAGAAATCATTTTCAACCATCTCATGGAAGGAATTGGTTTAGCGCTGGATTTGAAAAATGCTCGCATGTTCTTAACCGACCTCGGCGGTTCCGTATATCGCTGCAATCTGGACGGGTCGGAAAGGAAGGTGCTCATGATCGCGGAAGGAAACTTGAGCGGTATTGCATACGCGGAAATTTCGAGTTGACGGTCATGGAGGAGATCATCACCGAACTTTCCGGCAACGTCTTGCGCGTCCAATTCAATCGCCCGTCTAAGAAGAACGCGATGACGGTGGCGATGTACGCTGCCCTCGCAGAGGAGCTCGACCGAGCTGACCAGAACGATGAAGTTCGCGTCGTCCTGGTGCATGGCGCCGGCGATTCCTTCACGGCCGGCAATGATTTGGCGGATTTCACGAGCCATCCTCCTGGGCCTGGCGATAGCCCACAGGCTAGATTCCTCAATGCGCTCATTCGATTCAGCAAACCGCTGATTGCAGCCGTGCACGGCGTCGCTATCGGGGGCGGGATGACGATGCTTCTGCATTTCGATTTCGTCTATGCCGCGGAAAGTACGAGATTTCAGCTCCCGTTCATCAACCTCGCGCTCGTACCCGAACTGGCGTCAAGCTACACGCTGCCGAGACAGATTGGATATCTGCCGGCGGCCGAGTTGATTCTCCTGGGTGAGCCATTCAGTGCGGCTCGCGCAAACGAGCTTGGTCTCGTGACGGCCGTCGTTCCCGATCAAACCGTCTCGGCTAAAGCCGCCGAGACCGCGATGAACCTCGCGCAAAAACCGGCCGAGGCACTAAGAGCCTGTAAGAAACTCATCAAGGCTCCAGACCGAGACTCCATTCATCAGGCCGTAAGTCGTGAACTCGATGAATTCGCCGCCAGAGTCCGATCCGCCGAAGCAAAAGAGGCCTTCGCGGCATTTCTCGAGAAGCGCAAGCCGGACTTTAATAGCACCAAGGCTCACCAGACGCCACTCAAGGCCTCCTAAAGCGGGAAGCTTGCGCAAAGGGATCTCTATGAGAGAGGCTCAGGAGCGCAAAGGGCGCGGATGCGCGCCACCATGAGTGATCCGCAGCCCTTCCGGTGGCCGCTTGACACCGCGCCCGTCTTGCGCGTGTCTCCTAAGAAACCAAGCCGATAGGACAGTTCACCGCTGCGGAGCTGCCAATCGTCGCGGCGTTGTCCCGGGAGTCGAGTGAATCCGCTGGACGGCTGGTCGCTTTCCTGCGAAACGAGTTGTCCGGGTTCTCTTTCCCACTTTTTTGCGTGTCGTCCGACTTGCAACGAAAGCTCGAGCAACATACGAAAGCAACTGACGGCGATCATCGACGAGATCTCATCAATTGACGACCGCCGTCACCTGATTCGCTGAAGCCTGTGGTAGGCAACCCTCAGAAAACACTCATGATTCGTCCTCCCGTCGCATGGAAAAACAAATGCACTTAAGGGGGCATGATGGAACACACAATCCCAAATGAGAGACTCCTTCAGGAGGGAGCGGCCGTCGCTACGTTCCTGGAGTCTCCCAGCGAACATTCCTTCGCTGACCTCTTCAAAATCTACACTCCACAACTGATCTCGTTCTTCCGCGCGCGTGGCTGCGAGACGGCCGTGAGCGAAGAACTTGGTCAGGAAGTGATGTTCATCGTCTATCGCAAAGCGGATCGACTTCGCGACCGCACCCTGTTTCGAGCGTGGCTGTTCAAAGTTGCACGAAACGCTCTCTGCCGTCACTACGGCAAACAAGCGCGCGAAGTGGATACGATCGCGCTGGAAAAGGCAGGCGATCATTTGGTTGCTTCCAGTAAAGCGCAGGCCGCGACACCCGCGTTCGAATTTCTGCACTGGATGTCATTTCTTGACTCCCGTGAGCGGGAAGCGCTGACACTGCGCTTTGTCGAGGAATGGGAATACCACGAAATCGCTGCGGAGAAAGCGATTCCGATCGGCACTGTCCAGTGGCGTGTGTTCAATGCAAAAAAGAAACTCGCGGTGCATCTCAAACGCCGCGAGAGAACGCTGCCAGTAACCCACTAAGGAGACAAAGCAATGAGCGAAGACAAACGATCCGCTGTTCAGATGACGGTTCACGAGGCCACTTACAACCTCTTACGTCGTCTCGGCTTGACAACAGTTTTCGGCAACCCTGGGTCGACTGAGCAACCCTTTCTGAAGAATTTTCCGAAAGACTTTCAATATGTACTCGGTCTGCAGGAAGCGTCGGTTGTTGCAATGGCCGATGGATTTTCACAAGCGACCCAAAAGCCCGCGCTGGTGAACCTACACTCAAGCGCTGGAACCGGTAACGGGATGTGCAATATCATGACGGCCTATCTGAACAAGACGCCACTCATCATCACGGCAGGTCAGCAGACACGCGAGATGATTCTTTGCGACCCGCTCCTTACGAATCGGGATGAGACGGTGCTGCCCAGGCCATGGGTGAAGTGGGCGTATCAACCGGTCAGAGCCCAGGACGTCCCCGGAGCGATCATGCGGGCCTATGCAACCGCTTTGCAGCCTCCGGCGGGCCCGGTATACGTCTCAATCCCACTGGACGACTGGGACCAGCCCGCGCTGGGGAACGCGGTCGTCCGAAGTGTCAGTTCACGCTGCTCGCCCGATCCTCAGCGAGTCGCGTTGTTCGCCGAGAGGATTCGGAAGAGCAAGAACCCAGTGTTGGTTTACGGACCGGAGATTGAACGATCGGGCGGTTGGGACTCGGCTGTCAAATTCGCCGAGCGCCTAAGGGCACCCGTGTATATTGCGCCGTTGTCCGATCGAGCGTCATTTCCTCAAACCCACCCCCAGTTTCGTGGTATGGCACCGATCGCGATCGGGCCAATGAGCAAAGCGCTTCGTGGTTATGACCTCATCATCGTGATTGGCGCCCAAGTCTTCCGTTATTACCCGTTCGTTGCGGGTGATTACCTTCCCGAAGGTGCTGAGCTATTGCAGGTTACAAGCGACCCATACGATGCCGCGGCAGCCATTGTAGGAGACAGCCTCTTATCAGACACAAGACTGGCCCTGGAAGCGTTTATCGACGCCGTTCCCGTGGCGAAGTCGCGGCCCACTCTCGCCCCGTTGAGTATTGACAGGAAGCTTCCATCTCCACCCAATAGTCCTTTGACAGCGCTTGAGGCATTTGCCGCACTAAGTGAGTTGCGGCCCGACGACGCAATTCTGGTAAATGAGACGGCGTCAAACAATGCCGATCTGTTGCAGTTCTGGCCAATCGTGAAGCCCGATTCTTATTACACCTTCGCTAGCGGCGGCCTGGGTTGGGGCTCACCTGCCGCGGTTGGCGTGGCCATTGCTGAAAAGAAGATGGGAACGGGCCGCGTGGTAGTGGCCGCCATTGGAGACGGGGCTTTCCAGTATTCAGTGCAGGACCTGTATACCGCCGCCCAATTGAAGCTGAAACTCATATTCATCGTGCCCTGCAACGGCGAATATGCGATTCTCAAGGAATTTGCCGTCCTCGAGAAGACACCAAACGTTCCGGCTCTTGATCTTCCTGGGCTGGACATCGTCGCTACTGCCAAGGCCTTCGGCTGCATTGGCGTTAGCGCCAATACGGCAGACGAAATCAAGAAGGAATTCGCTAAGGCACTCAAGGCCGAGGGGCCAACTGTGATCGCGATTCCCATTGCCCGGCAGGAGCGTGCCTTGGTGGCGGAGTAGGAGAATGTCTATGCATAAACCAGTGCTCGTAGTTACAACTCAATTTCTCGATGAGATCGAGGCGCGCATCGATCGAGATTACGACGTGCGCCGCAATCCCTACGAAAGGCCGTTTACCTGTGACGAATTGATCGAGGCCTCATCAGGAGCCGATGCGCTGTTCGTTACACCTTTCGATCAATTAGACTCGGACTTCTTCAAGCGGGTACCCGCCTCTGTGAAGGTTGTTGCTACCTACTCAGTCGGTTTTGACCACATCGACGTCCAGGCTGCGGCGAATAGGAAAATCGCCATTGCGTACACGCCGGGAATCAACGCGGATGCAACCGCAGACATCGCGATGTTGCTCATGCTGGGTGCGTCACGGCGGGCGTTCGAAGGCCAGGAAATGGTGCGTAAAGGAACATGGACACTTTCGAGTCAAATGTTGTTGGGGTGGCAGCTGACCGGAAAGGTTCTCGGCATTTTTGGTATGGGACGAGTGGGCCGGGCTGTCGCTCAACGTGCGAGGGGTTTCGGGATGGCTATCCACTATTCCAATTCAACTCGCTTGCCCGCCGCGTTAGAGAAGGACGCAGTATTTCACTCCAGTCCGTCGAACTTACTTCGAGTGAGCGAGTTTCTTACCCTGCATGCGCCTGAGACTCCGGAGACTCATCATTTCATCAATTCGAAAACAATCGATCTACTGCCACAGGGAGCGATCCTGATCAACACCGGTCGCGGTGGCCTGGTCGTGGACGAAGACCTCATAGCTGCCCTTAAGAGTGGCCGAGTCGCAGCAGCGGGGCTGGACGTCTTCGAAGGCGAACCGAAGCTTCACCCTGGATATCTTGCACTCAAGAACACGTTTCTGTTGCCACATTTGGGAAGCGCGACAGTGGAGACGCGTTTAGCGATGGGCATGCTTGCCCTAGACAACATAGATGCGGTTCTGGACGGCAAGCCTGCGCCCTCGCTCGTGCCGAAGGAACCGGTTGTCGCATAGAACGCCCTATTCGCTCCGGCACGGATCACTATTGCAAATGTTTCGCAACCCAAACCATGAGGACGTTATGCCCAAAACCGCGACAATTAATCCGAAAGACTGATTGTTCGGTCACGGCCGCGGAATTTATCTCATGCGGGCGTTAATGGACGAGATAGATATCGTTTGAAAACAATGGGCACGCTCGTGCGCACGCGGAAAAACTTAGGACATTTGTTGAGACGTTCGACCGTTATGTCGAGGATGTGTTCTTTCCGATGAAATTGGATACAGACTGGCGGCAGAACACCGCCAAGGAGAGCATGCGGGAAATCCGAAAGCATCTCATTTCTGAACTGGTGACGTCCGCTTCGGGGAAATCACCGCCGCACTGCTGCGCGCACTTCTGAAAAAAACGCCGAACAAGGTCTTGGTAAGGAGAGCGTGAATCACTTGCGGTTCTTCTTGACTGACATCTGCAGATCGGCAAGCGCTGAAGGCTATCTCTCAAACAATGTCAGTGAAGGCCTGAAGGCGCCAAGCAAGGTCGTAAAGCCTGCGGTTCCCAAAACGACAGTGTCACTTGAGCAATCAGAGGCGTTCGCACTTTGGTGTGGCAACGTGGCTGCCGACGGGATCTGCATCGAACGGTCTTTTTACAAAGGGCTCTATGAACCACCGAAGACCGCCAAGAGTGATCGTCACGTGGGTGTTCCGGACAAAATGATGGAGCGCTTAAGACCCTGGATTTCACGGCTGACCATACTGGCGTCCGCTAGCGACATCGGCGTTTATCGGTACGAATCTGCACGCTCCCTGTAAGACTGGTGACGTTAGCAGAGTCCGCTTTCGGTTAACGTGGCGCGAGTGTTATCGAGTTGTATTATCGTAGGCGGCGTCGCAACATACGGGACTACTCAGAAACGACTGGCTTGCCAAACATTTGGCAGCGATCCTTGCGACTGCGTAGCTGTACTCGTAATAACGCCCAGGCCGTGCTTGCTCCAAAGACGAATAGCAAAAGCCCGGAACTCGCTGGCTCGGGAACGCTCGTGCTAGCCGTTACGCTTAGTGTCACCGTGGGCAGCGTGCCGACGTCCACATCGGATCCCGGCAATCCGCTGTTCGCCAAGGCTAACGATTGCAGGGCGACATTGTTTAGACTGAACGTCGCACCGCTGCTGGTCGCAAGCGGCACAAAAGTAAAGACCCCTAGCAAGCCGCCCTTCCCCGAATACATCCCCGTCGCATCAATGCCGCCATTGAAAGTGATATCGCCGTTGGCGTTGTCAATTGCTCCCGGAATGTAGATGCCGTGGACGCCGTCATTCGGCCCGAAGATCGTACCGACTTGCGCCTGGGTCGCCGCAAATACATTTGGATTGAACAGCAGGTCAAACGTGTAGTTGTTCAGCGTGGTGGCGGGAGTCGAGCCATCCCCGCTGAAGTTACTCAGGTCGACGTCCAGCGTAAAGGGAACTCCCACTGTCTCTGTTCCTACACTCGGTGAGATCTCCAACGTCGCTGTCAGACTCGCCGCCCCCCCGACGCCAGTTCCGGAAACAAGCCAAACGACCATAATCCGCAGCACGCTTTTCTTGATCTGTCTCATAGAAGTCTCCTTCTTCCTATTGGCAATGTGTCCCAGGTGGCAGATGAGATTCTACAAAGGCAAGGTCCTTGATGTTCACCACGCCATCGCGATTTACATCTGCTTGAACGTTGTAACCAGGCGTCCCGATGACTGTGCCGTAGTACTGCTCGATGAAACTGACGTCCGCGCAGTTAACTACGCCATCCAGATTCACGTCGCCGGCTATCGTCACGTAGAGGGTAAACGGACCCGTTGCTGCCGGTCCGACCCGCTGTGGCGTGGCTGTATTGATGTAGGTCTGCGCTGTTACACCGAGGTTGTAACTCTCTCCGGCCGTTGTCGGCGTGCCACCGATGGCGATCAATCCCGGATCGTTGGTTACCGTGAGCCCATTGGCCGCAAGAGTGGCCGCTGTGCCGGCGTTTCCGAAGGACAGCAACGTGCCGGGTGAATCAGGCAAGCCACCACCCGGACTTAGGGTTTTTGCCGTGGGGAATCCTGCGTCGGGCATGATTGTGTAATTGAACGGCAGCCCCACCCAGGCGATGGCTAACTTCGGCAATTGCGACAGATCAGCCGGCTGCGTCACCATCAGCGGCACGCTCAGCGAAGTGATCTGGTTGTTGGCGTCGGTGAATTGCACTGGAACGTGGTAGATACCTCCGCTCTGCGGCCCAGGTATACCCGAAATCGAGATCGAGTCCGCGTTGATTGCGCTCGCCGATAACCCATTCGGCAAAGCCGAGTTGGTCACGTTGAAATTTCCAGGCAAAGCTGGCTGCGAAGCCGGGGTCACAGCCCCGATGGATCCAGAGCCTTCAACGCCGGTCTGGAACAGGAGCGGCGAGGTTTCTTGCAAATACGCGCTAACGGGCAATACTGTTACGTCCAATGTATGTGGGCTGCCCTGCGGAAAATTGCCAGCAGTCCCTGCATTGATTGCAACCTGATACTGCGCCTGGAACGATTCGTTCGAAGTGCTGATGGGCGGCGTCCCTATTAATTCGGTAATATTCGTGCCGGTGTCTTTGACTATCACCCATGAAGGCAGGTTTGAGAAGTTGTACCGGAGAGTTACATCGCTGACGCTTCCATCAATGTAATAAAGGTTCTGCCTGCCCTGAAACCAGGTAAGCGCAGTAGCGCTTGGGAGATTCGGTAAGACCGGGTCTGTCATGTTCACGTTCAATGTAATGGAATCGTTACCGTTCGGTCCGACGGCGGTGATCTGGTTATCGCTTCCAGCCGTGCACGGCGCGCTCGATGTCGGCCACCCGGAAACATACGCTTGTGGGGATGTTGCGCCTCCCGAACCGACGTCAGACAAGCTCAACCCGCACGGCAGTGCGTTTTGTCCCACTATGAAGTTGGTCACTGGGCCGCCCGTCAGAATCTCAAACTCAGTTTCCTTATATTTGGTGATGTTCACAGTTGTGGAACTGGTTGGCCACATAAAGGTTGCCTGGTATTGCGGGGTCGTGCTTGCGGAAGCGGCTAGCTTGTTTGTTCGGGATAGCGAAGATTGGGCCGGCGCAGCCGACGTTGCCGGCGTGCGTACCATCAGCTTGTATGTGTGTTGCGAACTTACACCCGCGCAGGCGGCTGTCGCTGTCACGTCATATTCACCATCGGGCCCTATTGCGGTCCCTGTGAAACTGCTGTTAATCAGACTGACTCCGAGCGGCAGCAGGGACGCGCCTACTGAAACCGTGCATGGCAACCCACTACTCTGTCCATCTACGTTCAGAGGCAAGTAGGTCAGTGTGCCGACTGGAAAGATCCAGGTATCCGGACCGACCAGTTGTGGCGGACTTGGAATCTGTACGGTCATTTGCTCAGTCGAGTAAGAGCCCGGCGGTACCACACTCAGATCGTCGGGCGTATACGGCAAGTACAATACGTTGGTTATGTATGAACTGCAATTCGTGTAAGGTTGCTGGGTCAAACCGCTCGAGCTGGGGGAGCAAGGGCTATCAGTGGATTGGATATACGCCGGGTCCTTGGCCACCAGAAATCGGCCGTTGTCCAGGCGGTCAGCCGTGTAGCGGATTGCGGTGTTGAAATCGAAGTAAGCCAGCTGTGGGGTGAATTGAGAAATCTCGGTGGACGCGGGGCAGATATTATTAGGAGCTTGGGTTGAAGTCTGTGCGGGAGCCAAGACACATACCCACTCTGTCAACGTATCCATCCCCTGTTGCAGAAACCAGTGATCATCATAACTGCGAACGTTGGCCACAGTCGGCAGGGTAAGCGCCTCGAGCTGGGCAAGACCGGGAATCGCGCTGAACGGTGCGGCAGTGGCATAAAAAACAGCGGGATTGACTGCGTTCGTACTGAGGTAGTTAAAATTGGTTTGAACGGCAGAGACGGGTTGGCCGCTCTGCTGAGGGTTTATGACGGAAGTCTTCAGTCCAGCGTTCACCCTTCGTGCATCGTCAGAGATGCCCGATGGATAGTACGTAACATAGAACCGTGCGTTGGGATCTGGCGCCGGTAGCGGCTGAGTCGATGCGTGCTCGGGAAGCGTTGTGGCAAGAAACGACTCTGCAATCTTATTTCCTGCCGTGGAATCGTTAGCAAAGAACGAGGTCAGATCAAAGGGCTTGTTCTGATGTAGATCCTGATCATGAGAAAGAAACGCGGCAATACTGTCTAGGTTCTGGTTTTCAGCCTGTAATTGTAAGCCTTCGGTGACTGCGATTTGTACGGCAAGCAGAATAACACCAACACCACTCGCGAAGTCGGCGGTGCTCAAGACGTCGGCCAAACTTAAAGCGTCTTCTGCTGCTCCTTCCGCAGCCTCACCCGTGGCCTCCGCCACCGTGTTGGCCGCTCCGTCGCCGGCAGCCTGGCTACCGGTAGCGCCAGAGTTCGTACTGACGCCCAGCAGGTTTGGACGCTCGGAGTAGGGGGCAAGTGTCTTCCAGTATTGCCATGCCAATGCTCCTGTCGTCCCGGCGACCGGGGCTCCTGCGGCAGCACCGATCAAATAGTTGGTGTAGTTTCCAGCTTGCGTCTCAACCTGCGAAAGGTAAGTGGGATCGTCCGTAAACGGTGTGATCAGATTGTCGTAGGCCTGCTCTCGCCCATATTCGGTGAAGTAGGCGGCTGGTGGCGGTTGCGGTGGATTTAAGAGATTGCTTATAGAAATCGGGTAACAATAATCGATACCGCTCCAGGTGATGCTCAGCGCCGAGGCAGTTTGCGGGTTTAACTGATACACGCACTTGTTGGCGTCAAACCCATTGTATTGTTTCACCGCGGTGTCATATTCGTTTAACTCCTTCGGATAGATCAGCGCCTGCATCCACTGATAAGTCGTGGCGTCGGTGCTGCCACTGTTTGAGATAACTCCGTCGATGTAAGAAAGCATGAAACCGCGTAACTGGTTTCGAAGGTCCCGCCGCCCGTATTGATAGATCAGGGATTGATCGCTGGCGGGCATGTTGTGCCCGGCCAGCCAACTTTGCACCATATTGAATTCGAAGTTGCCGCTGGCGCCAATGCAGTCCTGTACTATGGCGTTCTGCGGCGCTCCCGGGGGAAGTGCGGCGCACGGAGTCACATCGGGTACACCTTGAACAATAGGCGCGCCGTTGTTGAGCGAGAGCGGGTTCAGCATTGCGGGCGCAGGCCCCGTGATGACTGGCCAAGAGTAATTTAACGTGCTGTCTACGGTAAGCGACTGGTTTGTAATCAGCTGGTTCGAGGAATTGTAGGCTTGTATCGAAACAGGCGAGATAGTAATCGGGCCCGTGATGGTGCCGCTTTGAGCGCTTGCTGTCTGGGCGCCCAGCAAGACACTCAGCAGCAGGGCACAGAAGTTTCCGAATCGCGATGAAGCAATTGCGAGTAAACTCATTTCTTCTTTCATCAAAACGCCTCCTATCGTCGGAAAATTGCAAATGCAAAACATTTCTTGGTAAATTCCATTGCTTGAGTTGGCATTTGCCGCCGCCGCGCTTCGAAGCGGCTGTTTCCTCGTGAGATTAATGTAACGGAGACATTCAGGCTGAGTGAATAGCGGTTGCCACACAATTTGGGTGAGTAACAACACACGTTTTCCCGTGTACTAACGCACAGGCGCTGGTGTTGCTCAAAGGCAGAGATTATAGGTCGGCCTTGTGCTGCAGCGCGAACCGGAACAACGCGTTTGGGCCGTGGAGGGAAAGTTTCTGGCAGATATTCGTTCGATGGTTTTCGACGGTTCGGTAATGAACGAAGAGTTCATCGCCAATGGCCTTGCTTGACTTGCCGTCCGCTACCATGCGAAGGATCCGTCGTTCGGTTGGAGTCAGGGTTCCCAGGCCGGGCTGCCGCTCGATCAACGCAGCGATGCGACGCTCATGATGAACAAGATGGCCTGCCAGCGACGGCGTGACGTAGTATTCGCCGGCGGCAACGGCCCGCAGCGCCTTCACAATCTCGGTGACAGCGATGTCCTTGAGCAGGTACCCTTTGGCGCCGATTTCCATAGCAGCCTGAAAGAGGTCTTCGGCGTTGTGGATAGTCAAGAAAAGGATCTCCGTGGGGAGCCTCCTGGCGCGAAGCTCGCGGCCCACGGCGAGACCGTCCAGTTTCGGCATATCCACGTCGAGCACTGCGACCCTCGGCTTCATTTCCTGCACTTGAACCAATGCCGTTTCCCCATCCTCCGCTTCAGCCACAACCTTCAACTTCGGATCAGATTCAATCGTCTGCCGCAAGCCTCGACGGAGCAACGGATGATCGTCCGCGATCAATACACTTATCTCACCGTCCATTCCTGCTCCCGGCGAGTGGTATTTCGATGGTGATGGTGGTTCCCTGTCCCGGCGCTGACTGAACCTTGGCGGTGCCTCGTAGAAGTTGGGCGCGCTCGGTGATACCGATCAGGCCAAAGCCGCGCTGCGCACCCTCCACGGTCGTTTCCACTGGTGTGAACCCGATCCCGTTGTCGCGGATAACCAGCCGCAGTTCAGATGCCGCGCGGCGGACCGTCACGCTCGCTTGCGTCGCCTGTGAGTGTTTGATCACGTTATTCACGCATTCTTGCACGATCCGGTAGAAGTTGATTTCGCGCTCCTTCGGAAAGACATCATCAATCTCGTCGATATCGAACTCGAAAGCGATGCCGGTTGCGGCAGACGCTTTGCTCACCACTGCTTCGACCGCCTTCGTCAGTCCAATGCGATCCAATTGGTACGGTCTGAGATTGTAGCCGATTTCTCTCACCTCGCTCAGCGCTTGTGAAGCCTCAGCCGAAATTTCCTCGCTACGCTCCTTTCCTGCATCCTCAGAAGTTCCATCATTCAAGGAAATCAGCGCAAGACTCTTGATCACCACTAAGTGTTGTCCCAGGCTGTCATGGAGTTCAGCGGCAATTCGTTTACGCTCGTTCTCCTGGGAAGCAATCAACTGGCGCGAAAACGCTTGCTGCATGTCTCGGGCTTTTTCTAGCTGCGAAATGCGCTTTCGCCAAGCAAAGTACATTGCTCCTGCAGCCGCTAAGAGAACCGTTGTTTCGAACCACCAGGTTTGATAGAAAGGCGGAAAAACAATAACGGCCAAGTGAACGCCGGAATTACTCCACGCTCGATTCTCATAAGCTGCTTCCACCTGAAACGTGTATTTCCCGGGCGGCAGGTGCGAATAGTAAGCAGTGCGCCGCTTGCGGGCATCTACCCAGTCCTCATCCAGGTCGGCGAGCTTATAACGGAAAACAATGCGCTCTGAATTCACTAGGCTCAATGCAGTGTACTGAAATTCCAAATCGACTTGCCCTGGTCCCATGCGAATGTCACGGTTCATTGGAACCACTCTGTGATCAATCATGCAAGATTCCAAAATAGCGGGCGGTGGACGAGCAATTACCGGGTCGACATCGCTGGGTCTGACGATTGCTACGCCATCCTGAGTCGCGAACCAGAGCGATCCATCTTCTGCCTTAATTCCCGCGGTTCCCGTTCCGCCATTGCATTCCGCGTTCCGCATGCCATCCGATCGTCCATAGTTGACAGAGTGAATCGCCCGAATCTTGCCCGCCGCGAAATCGTTCAGCTCCTGCTTACGGGCTCGATAGATCCCGCGATTGCAACTCATCCAGAGGAAGCCGTCCGCATCTTCCAAGATCTGAAACACGCCGTTATCGAACAACCCCTCGCGAGTTGTGTAATGAATGAAGCGCCCGTTTTCCAGCCGGCTCAGGCCCGCATCGTAGGTCCCGATCCACAACGCCCCGGTAGGATCCTCGTAGAGCGCGCGAATGGAATTCCCCGGCAGTCCATCTGTTTCGCTCCAGCATTGAAACTCACCGCCGCGCATGTGACACAAGCCCCGGTAGCCGCCGGTCCACAATCCATCGCTTGCATCGTCAATAATTACGCGAACATCATCGGCAATAAGCCCATCTCTGCGATCGAATCGCCTCCATCTCCCATCCTTCAACCGAAATAATCCGTCTGTGTTGCCTAACCATAGCGTGCCGTCCCTGCCTTTGTGAATCGCCATCGCCCCCATGTCCCGATCGACGCGCTCAAATCGGTTCTTCTTAAGCCGATGCAGCGCGTTGTGTGTCGCAACCCAAAGCGTTCCTTCCGCGTCTTCGCCAATTGCGTATATTTCGTTTGTCGCCAAACCATCGCTTGTTGTGTATGTTCGACACTTCCCTCGTTCAAACCGGCAAAGGCCACCAGACCATGTTCCGATCCATATCACCCCGTCACTGCTTTGATAAATCGGATAGACATTCTTGTTAGGTAAACCCTCTTTTGTCGAAAAGGTTTCGACGAGCCGTTCGCCCAGCCTGAAGAGGCCTTCGCCGCTCGCATTGCCGGCCCAGAGATTGCCTTCGCGGTCTTCGAACAGGAAAGAATAGGGAAGTTCGGCCGGCTCCGTCCCCGCCGAGAGAACCAGATACCGCTCCCACGACCGGGCAGTTAACCGAATCGCCGTACGCCAGACTCTGCCGCGAGAGTCCCGGTACTGCGACACTTCGTCTTTCGTCTGCTCCACCCAGCGTCCGTTCAGCCAATGGACCAAGCGACCCGTCGGATTACCAATCCATACACTTCCATCTGAATCTTGGATCGCGAGGCTAGCGGATGTCTTAGGCCATCTCTTAGGGAGGGGAAAACTTGTTTGTTCCCCTGCCGAGAAAATATGAACTCCCGAAGAATCGATCGAGAAAAATCCCCCTCTCCTGTCGTTGCTCCAAAGCTCAGATGTGTAGAGCTTTTCATGTTCGTCAAAGCCAACAAACTTTCCCAGCGTCGGCCGCCACCGGCTCATTCCCCCAAGAGCTAGAACCCAGAAATTGCCGCGATCATCACCGGAGAGCCCCAAAACTGGCCCTGATGGTAGCCCTTCTTTCGCGCCGTAACTTTGGAAGCTGCCCTCGTGATATCGGATGACCGTACCGGCTTCACTGCCTGCCCAAAAATCTCCATTCACCTCACAGAACATTGTGTCGAAGCGGTTGCTCGTAATCCCGGCAGTGTTACTTCGGTCGAAAATGGTGAACCGCACACCATCGAAACGAACCAGACCATCGAAGGTAGAAATCCACAGGTATCCTTCTTGCGTTTGGCAGATGCCGGTGACCCCCCCAATTGGCAGACCGTTTTCTGTCGTCCAGTGATCGATCTGGTACTGCTGCGTTGCTGGCCACATGGCCCGCGACAGCAAGAGCAGACAGCACTGTATCTTTGATAGGCGAACCAGCATTACCTTGAAATCAGCATTGTATTGAAATTAGAACGCCGATGCTACATCATCCACTGGCGCAGCGATTGTGCCACTGTACAAACGCAGAAATCAGCAGCCTGCTCGGTCGTAGAATTACCGTCTTGCTTGCCCGGACAGCTTACATCATTGCGACAACGCCGTCGCAGATCGAATCGTGCCCGAACCAAAAACACAGCCCATTGATACAACTGGAACTGGTAGCCGGGCCATGATCACGCCGTTCCTTCATTCTGGGCGAATGCTTTCAGCAGGTGAACGAGTTCGAGCAAGTTCTCCTTCGAGACATAAGCGCATGCACCGGCCTGGAATGCCGCTTCCCGCAAATCCGGCTGATCGTAATCAGTGACCATAATGATCCGTGCCTTTGGATCTACCGCCTTAACCTGGCGCGTGGCAGTGATTCCATCTATGCCTTCCATCTGGATGTCCATGAGCACGAAGTCCGGTTGTTCCAGCTTGTAGACGGTCAAAACTCCGGCACCATCCGCACACTCGCAAATCTCGTGGGCGACGCTCGCCACAAGAGTCCTAATCACCTGGCGGACGCCGGAATTGTCCTCGACGATCAAGAGCTTCATCTGCGGTGCAAGCTGAACGAAACTCTAGTGTGCCGCCAGTTAGGGAGAAGAACAAATAGAGTGACCCACACGATAGCCTGTGTGGAACCACATGATTTTCTGTTTGGCTTGCTTTTAAGACACCTTGGCACCAAACGGCTGCCCGGTTTGGCAACAGCGGAAAATCGTCCAGGCTGTGGATTCTGCCGGACACTGGGATTCTCAAAGGCGACACTGATTGCGCCGCGAAGCGAGCAATCCCAGAGCGCCGAGAGTTAATCCGGAGGAGGCGCCGGCAGTTACGATTGCGCCTTCGCATTTCAGTTTGCGGGCCAGATATTCGCCAGCCTTAATCTGTAGTTCATGCAGACGAACCTGGTGTTTTGCAGCTTTGGCCACCGCGGCCTGGACGGCGGCGGGCATGGTGCTGGCGATTGCCTTTCGGGGGGACCGACACGTAAAGAGATTTTTTACATTTGGCGTAACCAAAACGATCTCGAACAGTATTCATGAGGAGAGACAAAGTGATCGGTGATTTGTCGCTGCCGGATTCGGGGCTTCGGCCGAGTTCCGCATTCCCAGTAGTGGCAGCGCTCCCACTTGCCCTCGGATTAGAGCAAATACGGCAATTTTCTTAATGATGGACGCGATCCGGCTGCAGCATAGCCTGGCGAACGGGCCAGGCACGATCAAAAAAATCCGCACCGCCGAACATTTCCTTAAAACGCTTCGTCTAAATCGCTAATGGAATCTATGGTCAAGAACGAAACTCGTTATATCATCCGCCCTACAGGCGAGAGTAGCGTAGCCGTCCAGGTCTTCAGATCGGGATTGATGGCAAGGCGCAAGCATGTGTTGTTCCTCCAGCAATACAGCGGCGAAGTGGGCTACGACTCCGAGAACCCGGAGAACTCGCGTGTTCAACTGGTTTTTGATGCACTTAGCATGGTCTGCCGCGATCAGTGGCTGAAGCCCAAAAAGCGTCAATCGTTCTTGACGTTCGTTCAGAAAGAGATCTTAGCCGCAGATGAGCACGAAACGATTACCTTCACTTCCAATCGGATTCAGCGCATCAGCTCTACTCGCTTTCAACTGGAGGGATCGTTGAATTTTCGCGGCAGCGCTAAGCCGGTCGTATTCGAGGTGGTAGTGATTCAAAACGGCAAGGACCGGCTCGAGATCGACGGCACGGCGCGACTGCGTATGAGCGATTACGGGATCGGTTGGCCGAGCGCGTTCTTTGGGTTAGTCGGGACGAAGGATGAGGTCGTTCTGCGTTTTCTCCTCTGGCCGGAGCGAACGGCCGCTGCGGTTCCGAAGAAGACTTTGGCGGTTTGAGACAGTGTTTATTAGCTGTGAAGACTGGTCTTATCTTTCCGAGAATGCGCCGGTTGGTGGCGACGCGGGTTTGAGGTTACCGTTCGGCCCGACGCAAATAATCTAATCCCGCAGATTTCTCTCCATTCGTGCGCTTGAACGGTACGCACGCAGTTCCTTAACTTCAAAGGCTCAAGTGTTTATGGGAACCGCGAGAACGATTCGTGTTTGTGTCGAGCTCGGCATAAGTCCTAATCGTTCTTACCGGCCTTACTGCGGCCAGTTCAAAGCGGACAGGAAAACAACGGCAGTTGATCGGCCTCGCTATCAGGTGTGCTGGCTTGCACAAGTGCATCGAGCGCTGTCCGAGTTTCAGGTGAAAGTTGGGTAGCGGTGTCCGTCAGCAACCGTTGCTTACACCACCTCAATTGCAGCGCCCGGCAAGCGGGGCAACCGCCTGGGCGGCTCGATCCAAGTGTTGTGAGCGCAGGTGTCCATAAGCGGCGATCTTCAATGTTTCCACGGTGGCCACAAGACGTGATTTCCGGGAAGAGCCTCCCTCCCGCACCGGCACGCCACGCGCACCGCGGGTCCCTCGCTGTTCGGGGCCGCCCCTGAGCGGCCATGAGAGTTATCGATCAAAACGAAAAGCGCGTAACACAGCTAGAACACGATACGCGCTCCGAGTTGTAGGTTCCGCTGAGTGCGGGCCGACGTGATGGTTGCGGTAGACGTTGTCACACCTACCACGCCAGGGACAATGGACGCGTTGGGTTGGCCAAAGTTGGGGTGGTTGAGCACATCGAACGCGTCCCCCCGGATTTGTAACAGCCCCGCTTCACCAAGCCAGCGTAGCTTGAAGCTCTTGGCGAGGGAGGTGTTCATGTTGAAGAAACCCGGTCCGAACAGGATATCCCGTCCAGAGTTGCCGTAGGTCCCCTGTGCCGCACTGGGGAAACAAGCAGGGCTAAACCATTCCTGAATGCTGGGGTTGCTGATCGCCCCGTTGCAAACCCGGTTCGGATACCAGGTTCCTGACCCGGAGAAATCAGAGCCGCCCCCTCCCCAGGTGGGAGAGAATGGCATGCCGGTTTGTGCCTGCCAAGTGTTGCTGATTTGCCAACCGCCTACAAAACCGTTCAAAACCGCGCCTTTATTGAGCAAGGCCTTTCCGGCTCCAAAGGGCAAGTCGTATATAAATGAGCCGCTGAAGGTGTGCCTTAGGTCAATTTGGGAGTTCCCGTAACTGAGTCTCGGGTTCTGGGCGATCTGAAAATCCGACTCAGCACCATTCCACCCGTTCTGGGTGTTGGTGTCCAGCGCATGGCCGTAGGTATAACTCGTTTGCAAAAACAGGCCGTGCGACATGCGCTTCTTCAGACTCATTTGGAGCGAATTGTAATCGCTCCACCCGCCCATCGCCTGTAGAGTGATGCCGGTGTATTGGGGGTAGGGACGATAGGGCTGAAGGTTTACACTGATTCCGCCGGCGGCGATGATTTGTTGAATGCCGGTTTCGGGAACTTGGTCCAGGTCGGAAGGATCGGGAAGGTGGTCGCCCCGGGTCCCGACATATCCGACCTCCAGCATCGTAGTACTGCTAAATTGGTGCTGCACGCTGAGGTGCCATTGTTGAACGTACGCCATTGGGATGTGATACGGCCAATACGTTACAGAGCTCCCGTTGTAGAAGGCAGCGCTGGGGGGAAAAGCTGGAATCGCCGGAGTGGCGTGTCCCCCATCGAGGGTTATAAAGGGAACTAAAGGATTCCCGTGAAGACCAGCGGAATCGTTCCCGGCGACAGCAGTGCCCACGCCAACCCCACTCTGGTAGGTGTCTCCACCCCACATGTCGTCAAACATTCCGTAAGCGCCGCGAATCGACCAGTTGTCCTTAGGCGCCCAAGCGAAACCAATGCGCGGTTGAAAATTGGCCCACTTCGTCGCCTGCAAGGCATTGTTACCGTCGGCGCGTATACCAATTCGTTCGCCGCCGTACCACATCGCGCCGAGGGTGTTGGTGGCGGGGTTGATAATCGTCGGGTCGAAAGTTCCTATCCGGTTGAACTGTTCGGTGTAGCCGCGTTGTTGCAGCCAGCGCAAGCCGATATTCAAGGTCAGCCTGGGAGTGATCTTGAAGTCGTCCTGAGCAAAGGCTTGGGCGGTGCCGGTCCGGTTGCCCGTCGGCGGAGTCCAGCCATCGGACCAGGAGCCCGGGAGGCCCAGCAAGAAGTCGGCGAGTCCCGCTCCTGTGGCAGAAGGATTTTGCGGATTCTCACTGAACTGCCCCGTGAAGGTGAAGTCCCCCGCATTCAAGTCAGCCCAGGCCAGGTTGTCCCGACTGTTGTTATACTCGCCACCGAATTTCAGGATGTGCTTGCCGTGGATGAAGGTGAGGGCATCCGCTTCCGTAAACGTCGTATAGCCAAGGAGCGAGTGCTTAAACGAGGTGCCAATGGCGGCCGGGGCTCCCGATCCATCGACAGTGATGCCAGGAAACGTCAACGCGGTAAGTTGCGCAATGCCTAGTTTCTCGCCATAGTTCGTGCCTGTATCCGCCTCTGAAAACGGTTGGTGGGAGCGCATTAAAGAATCCCGAAACTCGTTGACAAGGTTGGGATTGATGGTCCACACATCGCTGAGCACATACGTTGAGTAGTGGGAGCCGTTGCTGACGCAATCGATAGGGCAGGTCGGCCCTTCCCCAGGCTGATTTTGCTCATAGAGATTCTCAGAGAAATCCAGGCGGTTACCAGGGGAAATGTTGTAAGTGCCTTTCCAGTCCAGGTTCCAACTGTTATTCGGGGCAGGCACCGCATAATAGTAGTTGTTGACATTTCCGGCGCTCGCGATGTTCGGCATGGGCATATACTTCATGACGTTGAGCGCCGCGGAGTCGAGCTGACTCGACGGAACTTGGTTGTTGACGAAAGGGGTACGCGTGTAAATGGTCCCACTTTGTACAAGCGTATTGGGATCGTATATCGTGGGCAGGCCCGCCAGATTCCCCGCCCGTTCCGCCGCAGTTGGGTAAGTGGCTATGGCCGCCGAAGGAGTGTTGGTGGGATTGCGTTGGTAGCTAACGAAGAAGAAAGCCTTGTCCTTCTTGACGGGTCCGCCAACAGTGCCGCCATACATGTTCCAGCGAAGTGCCGGTATCGAGGGCGAGAAGAAGTTGCGGGCCTCTAATTTGTCATTCTGGACAAACTCAAAGCCCTCGCCGTGGAATTTGTTGGTTCCGCTCTTAATAATCACGTTGAAGACGGCCAACCCGTTGCTGTACTCCGCGCTGAAGTTGCTGGTTGACATCTGTACTTCGCCGATGGCTTGGATGGGAACCACAACATAATTCTGACCGGGCAGGAAGGTGGCGGTACCGCCATCCTGTAGCCCTAACATCTGGTATCCACCTTGCCCGTTGTACCCCGCGTTCGAACCGTTATTGTTGTTATTGAAAGAATTAGATGTCATCTGCCCATTCGCGCCCGGCAACAGGTAGGTGTAGTCCATCCAATAACGATTGACGCTGGGGAGTTCGGAAACCTCCGTGGCGGTAATGGTCTGTGACAGGTCCGAGGTTTCCGTCTGCACTAGGGCGGCCCCGCCCTTGACCTCTATCTGCTGGCTTACCAACCCCGGTTGCAATGTGGCGTTCACCGTGATAGCTTCCACATACAAAGTAATGTCCCTCTTGATAAGCTTGCTGAAGCCCTCCCTCTGAAAGGAGACGGTGTAGGTGCCTGGATCCAGCGACGCGGCGTCGTAGATACCCGAGTTGTCGCTCGTAAGGCTGGTAACCACGCCTGTGAACTGGTTGAGAATGGAAACAGCGACCCCCGGAACTGCAGCGCCGCTGGAGTCTAAAACCGTGCCTCTAATCTCACCAGCGGCCCGGCTTTGGGCGTGTGCCGGCGAAACCGTAAAAAAGCCGAACATCGCCAAAAACATAACAAGACTCGCGGCGACGTCGACCTTGTTAGACAGCTTCGGAAGTTGCGCGTTTTTTCTCACGAATTATTGTCCTCTTCCCTGCACGAATTATTGCCCTCATCCCGGATGACCGGGACCTGACGCAATGAACAGGACAATAAGAAGACTTGCAGCGCTAATCTGGCTTTCCCATAGAATTAGCGACCCGATTATATTTGAGGCAAGTCAATTTGTCAAGAAGTGAAGTCTTTTATGGAAATATTTTGGTGTTTTATCGCTAAATACGNNAACAGTTGATCCGTCCGCTTTAGAGAAACAAGGCTGGGTCGCTAGCTCGAGGCAGAAGCACCGAGTTCCAACATGGTTTTGCCGGCAGAGAGTAGATTGTCGTGTAATCGTTTGCTACATTGCGAGCTGGGATCAGTGCTTCGATGGGTCTCCCGGTTACACGTCTGCTGGGGAAATCGAGTTGTGCAACATCCCGACGACAGCTTGGAGGTGCTTCTGCGTGTGTACGGTTCTTCGAACCTGGCTTAACGGCAGCCGATCAGGAGCGCTGCGGAGCCAGCCACGGAAAGGGATTGGTTTGCTTGTGGTTCTGGCGGTGTTGGCTGGGACTAGTATCTGGCCGCAAAGTGTTGTTTCCAAACAGCAGCAGATTCAAACCCACCTGCAAAGCGCGCAGCATGCAATTCTGTCCAGTGATTTTGTCTCAGCGGAACGTGAGTTCCAGGCCGTGGTTACGCTGGATCCGAGCAATCTCGATGCTCGCGGCAACGCGGGGGTGATGCGGTATTTTCAGGGCGATTGGGCGGGCGCCGCCGAGCAGTTCCGCAAGGTCTTAGAGATGCAGCCCAAAACCTGGAAAGTACAGGCATATCTAGGAATGTGCGAACAGCACCTGGGCCGCCCAGCGCAGGCGCAGCAGCTGCTCGGGGAGGCCCTGTCCCACTTGCAGAAGGGTCCGTTTGCAACGCAAGCCGGCCTGGAGCTGGCGGAAATTCTCTATCAAACCGGCGACCTTGATGGGGTCGTCGACGTAGTTCGGATCCTGCTTCCCTCCAACACCACGAATGTGGACGTGCTCTATACTGCGGCTCGGACCTATGCAGACCTCGCCAATCGGTCTCGCGACGCTCTGCTGCTGGTCGCACCCGATTCGGCGCGCACCCACCAGCTCATGGCGGAAATGTTGATCAATCGAGGCAACTCTCGCGCTGCCATGAGTGAGTACCGCAAGGCGCTGGAGATCGACCCTAAACTTCGCGGTGTCCATTACGAGTTAGGAGAAGCCATTCTTGAGGACTCACGCGAGGCGGAGCCTCTCCAAGCTGCCGAAAAGGAATTTCAGGCGGCCTTAGCCGAGAATCCCGCCGACGGTAACGCGGAGTACCGGTTGGGCACCATTTGCTCGCTGAGGAAGAATTATAGAACCGCCATTGAGCACTACTCGCGCGCCCTCCAGCTTCAGCCCCATGACGCCTATGCTCATCAAGCGCTAGGTGCGGCATGGATTAGACTGGGCGAGCCGAAAAAGGCGTTGGAGCCTCTCGTCACAGCCACTCACCTAAACCCACTTTATTCAACCGCCCACTATCAACTTGGCATGGTGTACCGACAATTGGGGCGTGAAACCGATTGCCGCCGAGAGCTAGACACCTTCAAAAAATTGGAAGAATCGAGAAAGCAAATCGATCAAGTGTACGTGCAAACGCGAGGAGAATTTCCAGAATCCAAACTCACCGGGGTGGACGCTCCCAACGACAACAAGTGACGTCAACCACCTGCCAATCTAAGCAACCGCTAAGGTCGCTATCGCAGGTTCCGGATCGGCTGGTACATTCACGATCTCGATTTCTGCTAGAAGAGAACGCTCCGTTAGTTCTTTTGTAATGACTCCGCGAATTGCGTTGACATCTTGCGCCAGGCCTGCATTGAATGCTCCAGATTCGTGCGCGGGTCGCCCTTGATCGCGTAACACTGCAGGCCAATTGGTCCGTCGTATCCCACTTGGATCAGAGTACGGACGAATCCGGCGACATCGAAGGCGCCGCGATCAAGCGGCTGAATTAACTGATCCCAGTCGCCCTGCTGATCCGCACCATTGATACTTACTGCGTAGAGCCGTGGCAGCGCACGTTCCAGTAACGTTCTGACGTCAGGATCAAATCCGGATCGGAGTTCGTGGCAGAGATTGAATGTTACCCCGAGATTGCTGCGCTTTGCTTCATCGGCGATTCGCAATGCGTCGCTCAGGCGTGCGACATACATGCCGTAATGCGGGTAAAGTGCGACGCGAAGATTTTCCTGGGCTGCGAGATCACAGATCTTCCTCGCAGCTTCAACGGCGCGCAGCTCTGCTCCGGAACCGCCGCCGCGAATCGTAAGCCAAACGATAGTGCTCCGGCCTTTGAGGGCGCGAATCGAGTCTTCGATGCCAGGCTCGTAGACGATATGCCCGTCGCTTACGTTCGCACCGACATAGAGGAAGAAGAATTGGAGCCCGCGCTCGTCGAGAGCTTTCAACCGCTCAGTGACGAGCTTGGCTCCATCAAACGAGATTCCATCGAAGCCGCCCTCCCCTGCCAGCTCAGTCTCTTGCACGGGCGTCCCTCCACCTAAGCCATCGTCGAATACGAAGAAAGGATTATTGAGGCGGGGGGCCGGTGGAGCGGAACAGATGCAAGCAACCGTAAATAGCCACAGCCCGACAACGATGTTGCAAGGTTTCATATGACACGATTTTAGAACGCAGCTACAAGTCGAATCGCGGATTTGTAGAAGCCCGGCTCGACCGCATCGAGGTGCAAACGGCCGCTTGCGTCGCTCAGCGAGCTGAAGGGCTGGTGAGCCCTGGCGTCGCGTAGAGCAGTCGGTTATTGTTGATATATTCCCTTAAACGAAGCGCTGACGCGCAGTATTGGTGGCTTGTAGCAGCGTCGCTCGGAAATCGACATCATTCAGAAACGACCAGAAAAAAGTCGTTTCATGACAAAACTGCGTCAGCGAATGAGCGAAGAGTTGTAGCTACGCAACTCATCGGAAGAGACCATCCGAGAGTTAGACTTCGGGCGTCAAGCTATTTTCCCAGCACGCCCCCCACAGGCACTGTCCCCATTGTCAAAAGGGAACTCTCATCGCTGGTGGGCGCCTCAATTCGCTTCAGCTCCGCTTTCGCGATCTGACTCCCGTCGTAGACACATCGTGACGTGGAGCTTCTACATTCCGTCGACATTTGACTGCATCCTTGCAGCGATGGATGTCGCCGTAACAGATTGTATTAATAACACGATACTTGTGTGGATGGCAAGTACGATTTGCCTGACATGCCCTGCGCTGTGAGGTTGAGTGTGGTCTTATCCGAGACGTCCGGGCACGTCAGAAAAGAATTGTAACGATTTGAAGCTGTGAGTAACTATCCGATTTGAGTGGCGCGAGTTCGTATGCGCCGTTTACAACGGGTTATGGATCTGCAGATTCGGCAAGAGCACCGCCAGACAACTCCAGAAAAGGCGTCGCTGTTTCGGCCTGAGGCGAACGGAGCGCGGGTCGCTCAGATGTACGGAAGCATCGTCTTGATACGGCCGGTATCGCTTACGGTACTGCTGTGGCTGGTGGTTGCGGTCTTTGTGTTGGTGGCGAATTTGCTGCTCTTTGGGCACTATACGTCAAGAACGCATGTGACCGGGATCCTGCTGCCTGATAGAGGAATTCTTAAAATATTTCCGGTGCAAGCGGGGATGTTGTCGGAGTGTCATGTGCGAAATGGGCAGCATGTGCATAAAGGCGATGTCCTCTTCCTGCTGCGTTCGGACCGAAGCACGGCTGCGGTTCGCTCAGTGGCCACTGAGATGCACGCCCGGTTACTCGCGCGGAGGCAAAGTTTGATGGGAGAGCGTGAACTAAGCCAGACTCTTAGTGCCCAGCAAGCGGCGGACCTACAAGACCGGATCGGGAAACTGGGAAAGCAACAAGCGGCGCTTGACGCCGAGCTCAGGACGGCCGAAGAGCAACTCAAGATAGACGAGGAAACGGCCGGGCGTTACCGGCAACTCGAGAATGCGAAATTAATTAGCGTTGTGGATCTGCGCGAGAAGGAGCGGGTCCCGCTCGAGCAGCAGAAAACGATTGCGGAGTTGCGACGTTCCGAGATCGAGCTCGAACAGGAACGTAAAGGCGTGGCGGCGCAATTGGAGCGTTTACCGCTGGAGCTGCAGCTGCAGGATGCAGCGCTGGAACGCGGGGTTTACGAACTGGATGGCCAGTTAAACGAACAGGACGCGAGTCACGAAATGGTGGTTCATGCGCCTGCGGATGGAACACTATCGGCGGTTCTCGACCACACGGGCCTGACTGTGGAAGCGAATACGACGCTGGCAGTGCTGGTTCCGAGCGGTGCTCGGCTTGAGGCGCACCTGTATGCGCCGGGAAGTGCGCTCGGATTTATCAAGCCAGGGAAGACGGTGCTCTTGCGGTATCGCGCGTATGCTTCCCGGCAAGCTGGGCCGCAAATCGCAGAGCTTGGCGAGGTCTCGCCGGTCGCGCTCAGCCCCAATGACTACACCGCACGCACCGGTGTTTCCGCGCAAGAGCCCATGTACGAAATGATTGCGAAATTGCCGGCGCAAACGCTGACGGTTTTCGGGATGGCCTGGGATTTATTGCCGGGCATGCAAGTGGATGCGGACATTCTGTTGGAACGGCGGCCGCTCAAGGATGGGCTGTTTGAACCGATTCTGGCGGCGAAAGGAAACCTGACGCGATGAGTTCAAGCGTGCTTCATTTTGGGTTTCGCCGGCCGATGCCGCTTATTTTGCAAAGCGAAGCGGCCGAATGCGGGCTCGCGTGCTTGGCGATGGTGGCCAGTTTTTATGGACGGGTGACCGATCTTCCGGCGCTGCGGCAACTGTTCAGCATTTCGCTGAAGGGAACCACGCTGGCGCACTTGCTGCAACTGGCGCAGAGTCTGGGTTTGGATGCGCGGCCGTTGCGGGTGGAGTTAGAAGAGGTACCGCAACTGGAGAGGCCATGCATTTTGCATTGGGATATGGCGCACTTCGTTGTTTTAAAAGAAATGCGTAGCGGACGGTTGGTGATTTATGATCCGGCTATCGGCGAGCGGCGCCTGCGGTTGGCTGAAGCGACCGCGCACTTTACCGGTGTGGCATTGGAGTTGCGCCCTTCGGTCGAATTCGAACCTAAGAACGAAACCCAGCACGTCACTTTGCGCCGCTTACTGGGACGCACGGAGGGACTGCGTCGCGCTTTGGTTCCTCTGCTCGCGTTCGCGTTTGCGCTCGAATTCCTGATTATTGCGGCGCCGTTGTTTCTGCAATGGGTGGTGGACGAAGTACTGATTGGCCGCGACCGCGGTTTATTGGTGAGCCTGTGTCTTGGATTTGCGCTGTTGTCGGTTTTGCAGGCGGCGATTGGCTCGGTACGCAGTTGGGCAGTGCTGTATTTCGGGACCAGTTTACATTTCCAGTGGCTTTCTAACCTGTTCGGCCACTTAGTGAGATTGCCGCTTTCCTTTTTCGAAAAACGGTTTCTCGGTGACCTGATTTCGCGTTTTGACTCGCTGCAGATCCTGCAGCAGGCGCTTTCGTCCCGGTTAGTGGAGGCGCTGGTGGATGGAGTGATGGCGCTGCTGATGCTGGCGGTGATGTGTGTTTACAGCGGCAGGCTGGGCGGAATCGCCATTGTGAGCGTTGGCTTCTATCTCGTTTTGCGCTGCGCGACCTTTGGTCCTGCGCGCCGCGCGACCAGCGAATTTATTGTTCATTCGGCCAGACAGCAAGGGTTTCTGGTTGAAACGTTGCGCGGGATAGAGGCGCTGAAGCTGTTTCACCGGGAGTCGGAGCGCAAGACTAAATGGGCGAACTTACTGGCGAGAACTACGAATGCCAAGTTAGCGGCGGAGAAATTGGACATCTTCGCCAGGGCGGCGAATGTAGCCGTGTTTGGCGTCGAATCTGTTCTGGTTCTGTGGTTCGGCGCGTTGGCGGTGATGGGCGGAACGTTGTCGGTGGGAATGTTGTTTGCGTTTATCGCTTACAAAGAGCAGTTCAACGGGCGCATAACAAAGCTGGTGGATCACTTTTTTGAACTGCGTCTGCTGCGACTTCAAGTGGAGCGCTTGTCGGATATCGTTCTGCAGCCTGCGGAAAGCCGCTCGGCGCCGTCGTTCGAGGCTGACGAGCGTGCAACTCCTTCGTTAGAGATGCGGTCACTGTTTTACCGCTATTCCGACACCGACCCATGGCTACTTCAGAACGTAAATTTGCAGGTTGAGCCAGGCGAATGTATTGCGATTACGGGCCGCTCGGGCGCGGGTAAATCGACGCTGGTGAAGATGATTTCGGGTTTGTTGCAACCGCAACAAGGCGAGGTTCTCTTAGGCGGCTTGCCGGTGCAGCGAATGAGGCGTGCGGGGATGGGCGGCCAACTGGCTTTTGTGATGCAGGAAGACACGCTTTTTTCGGGGAGCATTTGCGAGAACATACACTTCTTCGACGAGGCTCCTGATTCGGCGCGAGTGAGGGAGTGCGCTGCGCTGGCGCGGATTCACGACGACATTATGGCCATGCCCATGGGCTACGAAACGTTGGTCGGAGATATGGGAGCGGCGGTCTCGGGCGGCCAGAAGCAACGGTTATTGCTGGCTCGAGCGCTCTACAGCAGACCTTCGATCTTAATCCTGGATGAAGCCACGAGCCATCTGGACCTGGAGACCGAGAAACAAATTGCAGAAACTTTGCGGGCACTTCAATTGACCCGAATCATGGTAGCCCACAGACCGCAGACGATCGCGATTGCGGATCGCATCCTGCAGATTGATGGGGGGAGGCTCATTTCGGTGCACCCAGTGCCCGCCGAGCTTGAAAACGAGTTTGCCTCGTAAGAGGTAATCAGCGCGAAAAGCGCAAATCACAAAGGAGAGTAAATATGAACAACCAAATGACCAAGAAACAAGATGAATCGAAGGGACAGACGATCGGGCGAAAAAACGCCAGAGAGTTGACCCCGGAGGAGGTCGCCTTGGTGAGTGGTGGTGAGAAGACAGTTCTTGCCTCTCACGGTTCCGCCGGCACATGTTGTGGCTGCGGTTACGACGACGTTTGTTACTAATTCGTCGTTGAATGGGCAGAGAATCCGTTGGGAGCGTTAAGGCGCTCTCAACGGAACTTGCCGAAAGGATACGAAGTGTCATGGCGATCATTATTGTGGCCCCGGAACCTGAGTTGCATGCTGACTGGATTGAGTGGGGATTGAAAGAGGCCGGCTTTGCGGTGATTCGATGGGCGGGACTCGGCTGGCGCGCGCAGGATAGCGCGACGATTCAGTTTGGCGACGAGGAAGAGATTTATCTAGGTGAGCACAAGCTTTGTTCAGAGGATACGGTTTGGTTCAAGCGGCCACAGCTGGCGGTGCACCCGGAAGTGGACCCGTTACAGAAGAAGTTTGCGACCAATGAGTATGAGGCATTCAGACGCAACTTGTTGTTGCATATTGAACAGACTGGCGCGCGCTGCATTAATAAGTGGTCGACGGTGATCACGATTGAGAATAAGTCACTGCAACTTTCGCTCGCGAGAAAATGCGGGTTACGGGTTCCGCCGACCAGGATGGGCAACTGCGCTCTATTCACGAAAGCGTTCGTGGCTCGACCGGAGGCCGACGTGATTCACAAGGCTTTTCGGCCACATGCATGGATTGGGGCAGACGGCGCCGTTTACAACTGCGAGACGACCCGGCTCAGCAGAGATTTTGATTGGCCCGATGACACGTTCGCTTACGCTCCGGGCATCTACCAGCAGCGCATACAGAAGAGCTACGACGTGCGAGTGAACCTGATTGGCCGTGATTTTCATTCTTTTGTGATTCGGACGCCGGATCTGGCTTTGGATTGGAGATCGCATGGGTTGCGCGATGGTTTACAAGTGGAACGAATCATATTGCCGGCTGAAATCGAGACGGCGTTGCAGACGTTTGCCGAACGAGCGAACTTGGCTTTTGCCTGCTTCGACATGGTGGTGGATCGGGCTGGGGTTTGGTGGTTTCTGGAAGTGAATCAAGCAGGGCAGTTTCTTTGGATTGACGGTTTGCGGCCGGATGACGGGATGTATAAGCCGATGCTGCGATTCTTGAGCATCAATGAACCGGCTTCAGCGCGGAGCTTTCCCAGCTTTCGCCGTTGCCTGGCGGAATGCAAAGAGAAGAAAGCCGTGATTCCGCCGGACGTAGAGTTTCCTTTTCGAACGATGGAAACGACCGTACTGGGCGCAAGGTGATGTCAGCGCGGCGCATCCTGTGGTTCTATGTGTTCGTAGCTAATCTTTGAAACGCCTCTGAATTGGAACTGGTTCACACTTTAACCGTCATTGACTACAACGCCTTTTCCAGGGAGTTTGAGATCGCTATTGACCCTAGAGAAAGCCCCGACTCCAGAATTCGAGACGATCGGATATGTTGTCACACTGGCCACTAGTATATCGTTTCAACAAAA
>PMSX01000209.1 GCA_003167495.1 Bryobacterales bacterium
GGCGGCGCGCAGCCGCGCCCTTGCGCTTCCAGGCGGCGCGGGCCGTGCGTCAATAACGGACGCGGAACCCACTGCCAATTCTGCGGACTTGCGGGCTGACTTCGACGGCCCCCCGGCGGGCTGCGCCGCTTGGACAAGGCCCGTCCAGCGAACTAATCAGCGTCTGCTTCTCCGCCTCAATCTCGTGGATGCGGGCGTCGATCTCGGCGATCCGCACGCTGGCGCTCCTTCGTTCCGAGTTGCGGCGCGCCTTTTCCATCTCCAGGCAGGTGATCTGCATGTAAGTGCGGTGCGACTGAGCGCGCTGGTCTACTCTGCGCGACAGCGTACGAATGTTTTTCAGCCCTCTGCTGGCAATTGCCACTGATTTTCTTCCTTTCCTTGTGAATGGCCTGAACCCGCTCCGCCCACCAGTGCTCGCGTTCGTCTGCCGGAACGGGCGCAAACTCTCGCCATGATTTCATCCACTTCTCTAATACCGGTCGAGAGTCCGTCACGGGTGACCTTTGCCGTGTCGGCGTATAACACGTCGCGGCAGACCCATTGGAACACCGTATCGTCCATTGAGGCATGCGCGTTGCGGTGACCGAGGATGCGGGCGATGGCAATGGACGCGCGCAGGGTGGGGCGATGGCTTCCCACAGACGCTTCGCGCAACTCCCGCACTATCTCGACGATAATCTCCGCGTCTTCCCGGTCGACACCCGAACGAGCCATGGTTATTCGCGTCTCGGTCTCCTGATCTAACCCGCCAATCCGGATGGTAATGAGACGGTCTACCAAGGCATCCTGCGTTTTATGGACGCCGGCGTATTCCTCTGGATTCGAAGTGAAGATGGCCCGGAACTCCGGGTGCACTTCGAGATAACCGGCTCCGGAGCGCCGCAAGCCAGGCAGATTCAGGATTCTCTCCTCAAGCACGCTAAGCAACGCGTTGTTTGCCTCTGGACGCGAACGGTTGAATTCGTCGTAGATGAGGGTGTAACCGTGCTGGCAGGCTGTGGTGAGACGATTGTCCACCCAAACCGTGTCCATGTTCTCTTCGGTCCTGAGCACCGAGTGGATGTAGTTATCGACCGTTTTCGATTTGCGGTAGCCGGTATCTCTCCCCACCAGATCCGAACTCCCGAATTCGTCATCGCCATGAATCAACGTGACGGGCCGGCCGCGTTTTGCGGCGACGTGGTAGGCCAGGGTCGATTTGCCGGTTCCGGCCTGCCCGGCAAAATGGATGGCATAACCAACTTCCAGATAGGTAAGCGCCCGGTTGGTGAGTTCCTGAACGTGCGGCGTCGTCACAAACTCTTCGCTCGGTTCTGGCGTAACATTGTCGTTTACCGGCTGCACCCGTACCGTCACCGCCAGCCGTTCCTTCAGGTCTATATCTGTCATCTCGCTCCTTAGCCGCTTCCTTCAACCAGCTGGCGTAACCGCCCGCTCCACTTTGCAAATATAGGTGTGTCGCAACACCGAAGAATCTCGCGCCGATTTCCAATCGGCGCGCGGGATGCCATCCCGCCCTACAAATGGCCAATTTCCAGGGACAGGCAGACGCCTGTCCCGCTAATCAACTGGCTCTCCCGCTCCAGCAGCGGCGGACCTCAGCCAAATCGCTGGCGACGCCGCGGCAATGGGCGTTCACCTGGTCCTTCAACTGCTGCACGTACGCGGTGCGTTCAGATTTTGTCCGTTTCGCCATCTCGGATCGTTCTTCCGCCAGATGAGTGCAGAAGCCGGCCATCGAAGTAGCCAGATCCCTACTCCCTTGATTCAGGTCACTCATTAACGCCGCCCGCTTCTCGTGTAAATCGGAGATCTCGCCGATTAAACGAGTCATATCCTGTGCAATCATGTGGTTCCTTTTTTCCCTTCCATCTTTGGTTTACAAGCTTGGCCCAGCCGGGAGAGACCGGTTGATCTCCCCGCACTAGGCATTTATTTCGCCAGCGACCTAAGCAGGTGCGGCGGCGCTGGCTGTTAAGCCAATCGCTTCGGCGTACTTCAGGTACGTTTCCACCGAGGCAATGACCACCCGCGCTTCAACTGAAAGCAACTCGATACCGACGAGCGAAACCTTCGCCCAGACATCGATCACGATTCCCTTGTCGAGGATACGGTCGACGACTTCAGCGAGACTCGATGAGTCGGTAGACTTTGATACTTGTGCCATACGTTTACTCCTTGTTTCTATTTCTGATTTAGGGCTTTATACTCTCTCTGTATTGCTCCGCCCGCTAGTAGAAGTGCACGCGAGAGGCCGTTCGGCGACCGACGTTGGGCCGAAAAATCGGCCTTGCTTTCAACCGGTTGGCGTCTACCACCGGCTTCTCGCGGGTGACAGTACGGATACCATTCCATAGCGGCTGTTCCGTGAATCCAAGATGCCAGCAGTTCTCTCCGCGGCCGCGTTGTTCATCGACTATGAGAAACAACCGATCGTGAGGCTGCATCGCTTTTCATCAGGGCCGGCAAGCGCACCGTAAAAGTGCTTCCTTGTTTGGGTGCGCTCTCCACTTCAATAGACCCGCCGTGGTCGCTAACAATCGAGTAACAGATCGAAAGGCCGAGACCGATTCCTTTACCTACAGGAGCGGTCGTATAGAAAGGATCGAAGATGCTATAGAGATCGGTTTCGGCGATCCCGCAACCTGTGTCGGAAACTCGTACGCGCACAAAAGGGGCCTCCGAAATAACGGTGATGGTGAGGCAGCCTCCGTCCGGCATGGCCGTAAAGGCGTTCTGAAACAGGTTAAGGAACACCTGCTCAAGCAGGCCGGCGATCCCGCGCACCGGAAGCTTTCCTTCAGGGGCATTACAGACGATCTCCACCTGCTGAATACGTGCCAGGTTCGCGGCCAGCGCGATTGCCTCTCGTAGCGCGCTCAACAGATCGAACTCCAGCATCGCCGGCCTGGAGGACGGATGCGCGAAGCTTAGCAAATTTTCAATGATGCCCGAGGCTCGGCCAATCCCCACGTGGACTTTCTCCGCGCATTCCTTACGGAATTGTTCCGTGATGTCCTCTTCCATGAGAAATTGCGCCGCCGAGTAGGAGATTGCCAGTGGCGTCCGGATCTCGTGGGCGATGCCGCTCGCCATGACACCGAGCGCCGCCAGCTTCTGCGATTGCAGGAGTTGCTGCTCGAATTTGCGCCGTTCTGTGAGGTCTCGGCCCACGGCCACCACGCCAACTGTAGAGCCATAGTCGTCCTTCATTCGCGAGAAGGCCCATGCCGCCGGAATGTGCACGCCGCCCCGGGTGACCAGAGAGTACTCCAGCTTGGCGTCCCAACCCTCCGAATCGAGGTTGGCGAATAACGCCCGCAGCATTTCCCGGCATTCCTCCGCACAATAGCCGAAAAGTAGTTGTCCCTGCACTTCGCGCAGGACGTAGCCAGAGATACGCTCGGCCGCGTTGTTCCAGGTGAGGATTCTGCCGCTGATGTCCGTAGACAGAAGAATCTCGCTGGCGCTCTCGGCCACGCTCGCCAGATGCCGTTCCACACGCCGCACCTCTTCCCCTAGCCGCAACTGCTCCGTGACGTCCTGCATCAGCAGCATGGCCAACCCGCCCGGAGTGCCTGTGGCGATCGGCATGATGCTGTAGTAGTAGGTCCGTAACGGTAGTCCAGGCGCCCGGTAGGTGAGCCGTTGGTCCGCCAGCGCGTGTCCACTTTCAAACACCTGGTCGATCTGTTGCAGCAGCGGCAGTTCTTCAAGAATGATGTTAGGGAACACCTCATGCAGCGGGCGGCCGAGGGTGGCCCCTTTTGTGCGCCGCGACTTTTCGAGAAAGTTGCGATTCACCTTTACCACGCGCAGGCTCTTGTCGATCAGCAGCACCGACAAAGGGATACTGTCGAGCACGTAGCGATACAGGAATTCGGAGCGTTGGCCTTCGGTCGCGTCTATGGCAGTTAACAGGGCCAGCCGCTTACCGCCGAACTCGCATGCGCTAGCCACGATCCCGACAATGATCATGGCTCCGTTCTTCTTGCGGTGACAGCAGGGGATCACCGCTCCAGTGGGATCGTCCGTTCCCGCCAATATGTGTTGTGTGCCGTGGACATCATGCGATGCGTGTAGATCCCCCAAACGCATTTGCATGAACTCCTCGCGCGAGTATCCATATTGGCGGATGGCGCTGCCGTTCACCCCTAGAAAAGCCAGCGTCTCGAGATCGCAAATCCAAGCCGGATGCGGGCTTGCCTCGAAAAATGCGGCGTGCAAACCGTCCGCTGCCGGCGCCGGCGGGTCCAGTCCGCGCACTGTCGTGGTGCTCACGCGCCGCTCCGGCGTTGCACTTCGGGCATCACAAAATTGTAGGGCGGCCAGGGACCGCTGACTAAAAACCGGCGGCCTTCGCCTAAAACGGTTCGCCGCAGCCTTCCGCGGAACTGTAGCACGGCCGCTTTCGGCACCAGGAAATACAACGACACGACACACCCTGGGGGTGCTGGCCGCGCTTCTCTTCTGTCTTCGGAATAGAGACCGGCCAAGCCGGCGCAGAGGCGGCCGGCCCATTCTTGCTCAACATGGTTGAGATCCATATTGCTGAGACCCATATTGTTGCGACCCATCGCCGTGTCATGCCGCTTGCGGATCGCGGCCAGATAGGCCGCCCCGGGTGTGGCCGGCGCCGGGATATCATGACCCTCTGCGCGTGCTTCCCACAGTACGCGCAGCCCGATCTCAACGCGGCCTTCCAAGCGATCAAGCAGCCCTTCATACTCGATGCGCCGTTCATCCAGGAGGCGGCCGATTTGGGACTCATCTTCAATCAGACATCCATAGCGTAGCGGGATCACCGTGCCCGAGGCATGCAAAGCGGAGATCACTGTCTCGTAGGCTAAGAGCTGCGACGTGTCCGGTGCCGCAGTCTCATTCCCAACGGGAGTAACGGCCGCCGCCAAGGTTCCGCTTGCTATCAACCGCACGCTATTCTTGCGCGTTTCCGGCGCCGCCAGCCGGTTCCGCAGAATGCAATGGACCAGGTATTTCATGGCGCGTTCCGTATCAGCGCGGGAGCGAAACTGTAGGGAGGCCACGGACCGGTCAGTGAATAATCGAACCCCTTGTCGTTTGCGTCTCTCCGCAATAGGTCGACCGCACGCGTAAACTCAGCCTCGTCAGCGGGCTCCACGAGGAACGCCCAGTTGACAATCACCTCGATTCCCGCCTCAGGAGAAGGCAACTGCGCGGACCTCTCACGGAACGCCCGAGCACGCTCCCGCAAGCCGCTGGAGGCGCGTTGACATAGCTCCGCAAGCCACGGGCCAACCATGCGGTCCGCTTCGCCCAGCATCCGCTTCTCCTGGAGATAGCGCGCCCCCGGCGAGACGTTGGCGGCGAGGGGACTTCGTTCGGCGGCGAATCGATCGCGCGCCCGCGCCCGGTCCAGACAGCCCTTCACCGACCATTCACGGGTTTCGGCAAGAGTGCTGAAAAAACCGACGATCACCTCCCGCCGCTCAGCAATCAGTTCACCCAAACTTTCGAGAGAGCTGAAGAGCGTCGCGAACCTTGCCGGCAGCACTGGCGACTCGAGCATCGACTCTTCGATCACCTTCTGGTGGCGAACGGCGCGCGGTCCCAGCCAAGCGACATCGGCAAGCCTCGCCTCGGCTGCTTCGCCGAAGAACTCCGCTACTTCCACCTTGCTCCAGACAGCCGCAATCTCGCCGAATCTCTCGACAAGAACTTCCGCCCGGCCATCAATTCCCCTGGTTGTAACAGACCGCAGACGCGACGCGGGCGCGAGGCAATAGAGATAACAAGCCTCTGTGAGAGACACTATCGTTGTTGGACCTCGTCGATGCCAGCGTCCAGGTCGGAGCCCTCAATGACAAGCGCGCCGACTTCGGTCGATTCGGGGTCTCGGACGGCGATCACACGCCGCACAGCGCGTAAGGCGGCGCGCGTGCAGACGGCCTGGATTTCCGCTCCAGTGAAGGTGTCTGTGCGCGCAGCTAAGCTTGCCACGTCAATGTCCATCGCCAGCGGCTTTTCGCGCAGGTGCACTTCGAAGATCTGCCGCCGGCCCTCTTCATCGGGTGGCGGAATCTCGACAATCTCGTCGAAGCGGCCTGGCCGCAGAATCGCCGGGTCCAGCATGTCGATGCGATTCGTCGCTCCCAGCACCAGCACATCCCGCAACTCCTCGACTCCATCGAATTCGGCGAGAAACTGGCTCAGTACGCGCTCGCCGACGTGTGAATCGGATGAAGAAGCACTGCGCGCCGGCACTAACGAATCGATTTCGTCGAAGAATATAATGCACGGAGCCACCTGGCGAGCCTTGCGGAATACTTCCCTTATCGCCTTCTCCGAGTCACCGACGTATTTCGACAACAGGGCCGGGCCCTTCACTGACAGAAAGTTCACCTTGCTTTCGGTCGCGATGGCCTTGGCCAACAGAGTTTTGCCGCAGCCGGGCGGGCCCACCAACAGGATTCCTTTGGCGGGGCGGACGTGCGCGGCGTCGAACACGACCTTGTGACGCAAAGGCCACTCCACCGTTTCGATCAGACGCGCCTTCACGGGATTGAGGCCGCCCACATCGGTCCATGCCACGTCCGGCGTCTCGACGAACATCTCGCGGGTTGCGGAAGGCTCCACCTCGCGTAGAGCGTCCAGAAAATCGTTCATCTGGACCTCGAGCCGCGTCAACTGCTCATACGGAATACGGGCCAACGCGAAATCGATGTCGGGCAGGATGCGGCGCAGGCAGTTCATCGCCGCCTCGCGGCACAAAGCTTCGAGATCCGCTCCCACAAAACCATGGGTGATCTCCGCCAGGTGACTCATGCCGACATTACTCGCCAGCGGCATCCCGCGGCTATGGATGCCAAGAATCTCCTCGCGCCCGCGGCGGTCGGGCACGGGTATTGCTATCTCTCGGTCGAAGCGGCCCGGCCGGCGCAACGCCGGATCGATAGCGTTCGGCAGATTGGTGGCCGCTATGACGATCAGATTCGAGCGCCTGGAGAGCCCGTCCATCAGGGCGAGCAAGGTGGCCACAACTCTTTTTTCCACGTCGCCCACCACGCTCTCGCGCTTGGGGGCAATGGCATCGATCTCATCGAGAAAGATGATGCTTGGCGCTTTACGAGAGGCTTCTTCAAAAATCTTTCGCAGGTGAGCTTCGCTCTCTCCGTAGAGTTTGTGGATGATCTCCGGCCCGCTCACCGAAAAGAAGTTGGCTTCCGTCTCGTGAGCAATCGACCGGGCGATGAGCGTCTTGCCGCAGCCGGGCGGGCCGTGGAGCAGCACTCCCTTGGGCGCGCTGATCCCCAGCCGTTCAAATACTTCGGGGTAGCGCAACGGAAGCTCTATGATCTCGCGGATGCGATGCATCTGATGCCTCAGGCCGCCGATATCCTCGTACGACGTGCTACCTGCAGCCTCGTTGGGTTGGGAACCCGATTTGCCAATCACTAGTTGCGTCGTGGGATTGATCACCACCGCGCCCTTCGGCGTCACGGACTCCACCTTGAAATCCGCCCAGCGGCTTCCGAACAACGTCGCCCTGATGCGGTCGCCTTCAATCACCGCCAAGCCATCGAGCAGGCTGCCAATGTATTTGAGGTCGCGCTCGGCGGGCGTAACGTTTAGGGGCGCCAGCACCATCTCCTCAGCCGGCCGGCAAGCGATCTTCCGCACTTGCACGAAGTCATCGAGCCCGGCGCCGGCGTTTTCACGCGCCAGGCCGTCCAACTGGATTCGCGCCTGACCGCGGTTCTCCTTATGCGCCAGCATCACTTTGCAGACGCTGCGGCGTTTGCCCACGATCTCCACCACGTCTCCGGCCGCCACGTCCAACTTAGCCAGGTCTTCCGGACCCATCCGCGCAAAGGCGCGCCCCACATCCTTGCTGAGAGCCTCGGCCACCTTCAGCTTGAGGACCGCTTCTTCCGTCTTGACCATAGCCTTATGCCTTGCCTTTGCGGCATTTGATCTCGAGTACTCCGTTGTTGCAACTCAATTCCATACGCTCGCGTGGAATGCTCTCGGGCAGCAAGACTTCCTTGCGATATTTCTTGTCGCCGCGCGCTGCCGCGATGGTCAGTAGATCGTCACTCACTTCGACGGTCACGTCATCCGCCGAAATACCCGCCATCTCCGCCACTACCAGAATGTGATCTTCCTCTTCGAATAGGTCGACCATCGGCTCGCGCACTTCCTGCACGACCGTGTGTCCCGATTTTGCGTCCTTGCGGAGGTTGCCGAACGGCTCCACCGTCGGCTTATCGCCGCCCAGACCCACCTTCATACTGAAGCCGTAGATGCCCTTTACCAGCCCGCCGTCGCCCAGAATCTCGCCGGTTTTGGACTGCGTCTCGCCATTTTCGGAGACCTCCTCCAATTTCTCCATCAGGTCTCCCAGACCTTTCAAGATGCCGCCGATACCGAAATCGAGCGCGCCGGACGTCTTCGTCTTTTCATTTGGTTTATTTGCCATGCTTACAAATCCTCAATTGGTTTTGATGCCGTATTCTTTTACTTTGGAGTGGATCGTCTTGTAGTCAACGTGTAACAACCGGGCAGCCTTGGCCTTGTTGCCGCCCACTTTCTCGAGCGTGCGCGCGATGGCGTCTCGCTCCACCCGTATGGTGTTATTCCTGACGATGGCCCGCAAGGTAAGGTCCTCGCTCCTGCCGCTGGAGTCGCTTCGCATGTCCGGTTCGTCGGCCGACCGCGGCTCCAATTCCAGGTGCTGCTCAGTGACGATATTTTCAGCCAGCAACACCGCTCGCCGGATGACCGACCGCAGCTGACGGACATTGCCGGGCCAATCGTATGCCACCAGCGCAGCCATTGCCGTACCGGAGAATCCCTTCACGAGTTTGGCCAACTCCGCATTGGTGATGTCGAGGAAATGCATCGCCAGGTAAGGGATGTCCTCCTTGCGCTGCCGCAGCGGCGGAATGCGCACGGTGAATTCATTCAGCCGGAAATACAGATCCCGGCGAAACGATCCGGACTCAGCCATACCCTGCAGATCTTCATTTGAGGCGACCAGCAAACGTACGTCCACCGGCACCGGCCGCGAACTTCCTACCCGGTAAACTACTTTGTCCTGCAGCACGCGAAGCAGTTTGGCCTGCGAGGCGAGCGGCATATTAGAAATCTCGTCGAGAAATAGCGTGCCTCGACAGGCTGCCTCGAATCGTCCGGCCTTCTGCTGGCTTGCGCCCGTGAAAGCGCCGCGTTCATGTCCAAACAACTCACTCTCGATCAGTGTTTCGGGAATAGCTCCGCAATCCACCGGTGCGAAAGACCGTTCTCCGCGCGGGCTCGCCTGGTGAATCGCTCCGGCGATGACTTCCTTCCCGGAACCTGTTTCGCCCAAAATAACTACATTGAAGTTGGACTTGGCGACGCGCTCCACATCCTCAATCAGCTTGCTCACCGCTTCGCTTGGGCCGAGCACTTTCCGCAGGTTGCCTG
This sequence comes from Bryobacterales bacterium, assembly GCA_003167495.1. Classification (GTDB taxonomy): domain Bacteria; phylum Acidobacteriota; class Terriglobia; order Bryobacterales; family Bryobacteraceae; genus Bog-105. The sequence goes on from PMSX01000209.1 coordinate 9,451, forward strand.
CTCGCCGCCCGCCTTCGGAAGAAGCCTGCGACCGCCGCTTGCACGCCCGCTCGTCCAGCGCACTCATGACGATGCGCACCACGTCCCGATGGTTAAAAGGCTTTGCCAGATAGTCGAATGCTCCCGCTCGGATGGCATCCACCGCGCCGCGGACTTCCGCAAAACCGGTAATCATAATTACCGGCAGGTCCTCATCCAGGCGCCTCGCCCGCCGCATCAGTTCCATGCCGTCCATCCCCGGCATCCGGTAATCCACAATCAAGACGTCCGGATTCTCGGTCCGCAACGCTTCGAGTGACGATTCGCCGTCACCCGCCAACACTGTCGTGAGTCCCGCTCGCTGCATAACGTGAGCTAGCGCCAGCGCTATCTCACCCTCATCGTCGACAATCAGAACTTTTCCACTGCAATGTCCCACGCCACTCCTCCACCCAACACTGCATCTGACCGTTCTAGCGGCGCACCGGGTGGATTACACGAATATCCGGGTCCAGGTGAGGCTCCACGCTATGAAGCATTCCAAGAAAAAGAATCGCCGTCTCTCCGGAAGCCAGCGTCTTGTTGATGCGGGCGGCGATGTACTTATCACGTTCAGAAAGAAGCGAGTGTGCGCGAGTGTCTGTTTCTCTCGTACGCGTTGTTGGTTTCGCGGCACCCGTCAATTCTTCCGCTGCCCGGTTGTACTCGGCGAGCAGCAGTTGCGGAGATTCCGTTCCCATCAACACGGCGCCGCGTTCCTCTAGCCGCAGCAACAGCTGGTGGTTGCGGCTTCCGGTTTCCGCCAGTTCGGAAACGATCTTCCGCTCCACTCCGCAAACCGGCAGACCGTCTTGATAGATTCGCACCCGGCCGGAAGCAATCGGCAAGCTTTCCACCGCCGCCTCAATATCCTCCCAAGCCTTATCGACCAAACGCGTGCTGCGGTTGGCTTTTTCGCGCCCGTATTTCAGGATTTTTATCTTTTCGACAGAACGGCCTAGCCCGCCCATATCTGCCTGCGTATGAATTATGGGAATGCTGAACAGCATTCTCCCGGAGAAGGAGCCCTCGGGTTCGTTGCCCACCGTCATGCCCAGCTCAATGCCGCGGAAAAACAATTGGGGGTGGGCCGGCCCGCCGCTGCTTGCGTTGACTGCAACTGCTAAAGTATAGATCGTATTTTTGAGAATGTAAACACTTTTTAGGCACTTTTGAGGCAGGTAACTTCTGGATTCGAAGAACCTCTGTCGCGGTGTCTCTTTCAATCAGCGCAAACGGATAAATGAACCCGTCGGTATCGAATGCGCCGAGTTTTCGCCGGAGAATCCCTAGCTTAAAGAATTGGAATTCCGTGAATGGCCGCACTATAATCCGCTCAGACTGTCTGTCAATGGTTGTTGAGAAACGCCCAGTTAGGAGTTGTGTGGGATGATTTCGCTTAAGAGGTTTCTCGAGCACGAAAAACAGGAGAAACAGGAGAAACACGAGAAAGAGGAGGAAGGGTGTTCGACTTCCGGGCTCGTCGGAATTGTGGCGCCTCTGCTCGAAGCGATAGCTCAGTATGCAGTCGAGCACGATGTCGAGGAGCACAACGTCTTCCGGCGGCAAATGGCTGAGACGATCGAGAAATTCGAGCGAACAACCGGAGACGGCGAAACTTCGATCATTACCCGGGAGGCGATCCAGTCGCTGCAAATCTACAATCGCTCGGTGGAGAAGTTCATTGGCAATCTTAGTGGAGAAAAGCAATCGGTTATCAAAGGGATGACGGAGCTCGTTGTCAAACTTGCCGGCACCAGTGAGCTAGCCGCCACGAACTTACGGAAAATTGAAACCGATTTATCCCAGGCCTGTCTTTTGCAGGATATGAGGCAGCTGAAAAGCAAGATGCAAGCCTGTTTAGAGATGATTGGCCAGGAGGCGGCTCGTCAGGAAGAGCGCGCGAAGGAGCTGAGAACCCCTCCCGCCCCCCGCACCCCCCAAGATCAAGTAACCGGGCTTCCTGGTTTGCAGGATGCCGAAGCGCGCATCAAGGAACTTTCAGATGCAAAGCGACCTGCTTACGTCGTGCCTATGTACCTCACAAACCTCGATATGGTAAATCGCAAAGCCGGTTTTGCTGCAGGAGACAGGATTTTGATGCTAGTCGGCGAGAGAGTTAGACCATTGCTGTCCGGCACCGATCAAATCTTTCGCTGGCGCGGCCCGTGCTTTGTGATTGTTATCGAGAGGTCCCAAAAGCGCATCGACGTGGTGGCCGAAGCCGGTAAAATCGCGGCAATCGGCTTGGAGCAGGAGATTGAGGCAGAAGGGCAGCGGCTGCTTTTCAAGGCGGCTATCGCGTGGACGCTGATAGGAGTTCGCGATGTTGCGCAAGCCGCCGAAATCTCTAAGAGGATTGACGATTTTGCCGGGCGGCACAGTCAGCCAAGACCGACAGACGGTCAAATCTAGGCGGGATTTTGCTCTCAGACCTTCAGTGGTGAAAAGAGGAACTGCTAGACGAGATTGCATGTTTAACCCGCACCGCTATGGCCGCGAACGTAACGCCGGCCGCAGCATCAATACACTCGCGTACAACACCGAGCCAATTACCAGATAGCGCAACGCAGTAAGCGGCAGCGATTTCACCACAAACGCCGCCAACGGCACACCTAACAAACCGCCCATCGCCAGCCCGGCCGCAACCGGAGCAAAATAGGCTTTCTTCCAGATGAAGCGTGCACTGGCGACCGGCATCAGAAATGCGCCGGAACCCATCATGATCGGAAAGGCGGCAATGGGGTTCATCCCCAGCAGACTCACCAGCGTCATGATGGGAGCATACAAGCCGACCCCGAGAGTACTAATCGCACCAAACACAAAGGTTCCCACCACCGCGGCCAACAGCCGCCAACTTCGTAACGCGATGGCGGTTCCTCCAGCCGGGAACATCCCCATTTGGCTTACCGTCATTACACCGACCGCCACCAGCAAAGCGCATCCTACACCTATTTGGACTGCGCGGCGCGGCAAGCGCGCGACTAGACCCGCACCAAACCATCCGCCCAGCACTGCCGATACGATCATCAGCACCAGCGTCACAAAGTCCACTTCAATCACCGAGACGTAAATGAAGGCTTGCAAGATGACCGGCAACGTGTGTCCCGTGTTAAGTGTGCCCGGAATCAACTCATCTGGAACCATGTTGCAGAATTTGAAAATTGAGATGCTCGTGGCGAACGAGCCAATCCCCAATGTGTCCAGAAAGTTAGTCCCGAACCCGGTGGCTATTGATCCGACTGAAGGCAAACCCTCGCCGTCACGTCGCGCTTGCAAGAGCCCGTTCAAGAAGATGACTAAGTAGACGATCGCAACCGCCCCTAGCACCCCGAGCAGAATGAGAGGCTTTCCGTGCATACGTGGCCATCAAGCCATGCCGATGCGTAGGACAGGTTCTCCGAGCACATCCATGCGCGGCTGGATGCCTAGCCCCGGTCCAGTAGACGAGGTCAAGCGTCCATTCGTACGCTGCGGCGCGCCTTCGGCAATACTGACAGTCACGTAACTATTGAAGTCAGTAGCAGAGAGCAGCAGCTCAGGAGGAGTACTATGCGCTAAATGCGCAATGGCCGCAGTAATGATGTCGCCTCCCCACGTATCTTCAATGGTCATGGCGATTCCTAGCGAAACGCACAGGTCGCGAATCTGTCTGGCCTTGGTCAACCCGCCCACCTTGGAGATTTTTAGATTGATCACGTCCATCGCCCGGTCGGCGTATCCGCGCAGCACCATGTGCACATCGTCAATCACTTCATCAAGCACAAAAGGACGGTTGCTATGCTGCCGAACCGCCAGGCACTCTTCGTAGTGGAGGCAGGGCTGTTCAAGGTAGACGTCCACGTCTCGCACGGCATCCGCCACGCGTATAGCCTGGTGCTGGGTCCAGCCGGTGTTGGCATCCGCAATGAGTACGTCACCCGTTTTGAGCTTGGCGGCCGCAGCGTGAATCCGTGCAATATCAGTGTCCGGGTTCCCTCCCACTTTCAGTTGAAATTTCGTATAACCTTGCGACCGGTAGAGCCCAACCTTGTCCGCCATCTCATCAGGCGCGTCCTGCGAAATGGCGCGGTAAAGGGGAAAATCATCACCGTAACGCCCGCCCAGCAGTACCGCCACCGGCTGACCACTGGCTTTGCCGAGCAGATCCCAGCACGCCATATCGAGCGCCGACTTCACGTACGGATGTCCGCGCAGCACCTGGTCCATGCGCCGATTCATCACCTGTAGTTCCGTCGGGTCCATTCCCAGAAGGTGAGGCGCAACTTCGGCGATGCCAGTTCGAGCTCCTGCGGCATACGCGGGCAGATAGGCCGGTCCGAGTGGACAGATCTCGCCGTAACCGCTGATGCCCGCGTCGCTATGGATGCCTACTACAGTAGAGTCAAACACCTCGACCGAATTTCCTCCCGACCATTTGTAGCTGCCCTCGTGAAGGGGCAGCTCGATTCGATACGCACTGACGCCGGTGATCCGCATGTTCCCTTCCAACCCTCAATCGATTTTGTGATACGCGAGAATCGCCGCAGCGGGATGGTTCCCGATGCTGACTTTAAGTCCAGTCTCCATCAGGTCCTTGCCCGTGTGTCTCGACTCGCTACCAGTATCGAGATCTTTCACAATATAGGACGCGCCCGGCTTCAGGCCGCGCAGCCGGAAGCGAGCCGTTTCAAACGGGCTCGCCGCGCGCCGAAATGCCTGGATCATCCCCTGATCTTTCGCTGGGCTATCGAACTGCCAGGCCATCCACTCGGTAGGCTCGGTGCTGAAGGGAGTCAGTGGCCAAAAATCCCCGTAATAAAGTGGCGCGATAGAACGCCATTCGCCGATGAGGCGCTGCACCTGCGGCGACTCCGATTCAAGCCGCGCCACATCCAGGCCAATCCCTGGCGCAGGCGTTATCTGGCTCCAGAAGATGTAGGGATCCAGCGAATTGAACCCCGTGCCGAAATACGGAACCCAAAGAGAGAGTCCATAGGTCAACTGCTGCATGGCCGAAGGCTCGTAAGCGAAGTCGCTCCGCCAGAGAGGAACGGAGCGCCGCAGCGTTTCGAGATCGAGCCGTCTCCCGCCCGACGCGCATGTATCGATTAACAAGTTCGGGAAGCGGTGTCTCAATTCGTCCCAATAGGCCAGATACCCGGTCACATGTTGGATTTCAGTAATGCCCTGGCGGTCGTCCGTATCGTGCGAACGCCATCGCGCCAACGGCTCAAAATTGAAGTCCTGCCGGTAGGTGTCGATGCCTTGCTCACCAATGATTTTGCTCACGTGCTCCACAAGCCACTCCCGCGCTTGGGCGTTGCCTAGAAAGAGAAGCTTGTCTTTGTCATCAGCGCCGATGAGCCATTCGGGATGGTTCTCCCACAGCCACGAACCCCGAGTCACGCGCTCCGGTTCGAACCATACGATAATCTTCACTCCGCGTGCGTGCGCCGCTTCCGATATAGGCGTAAAGCCGTTTGGAAAACGTTCGGGATCAGGATCCCAAGTCCCGGTGTTCCACCAACCACTCTTGAAGGGATACCAACCCGCATCCATCCACCAGTAATCAATCTTCAATCCCGTCTTCAGAAGACGCGCCAGAAACTCCTTCTGGTTCGCTTCATTCGCATCCTGCATTTCGATGGTCTGCCGTCCGCTCCCGCCCGCCAGTTGAGGGGGCGGCAGATGACCGCCCGGCCGAGGCAGATTGTGGGCGATCATCCAGCGCCGCCAGACGTTTTGCGCTTCCAGCCAATCTCCCTGCCAGAACTGTAGAGCCACGAGCGGAGTGCGCACCTCTTCGCCCGGAAGCAGCCGGAAGTGCGTCAACTGTTGGTCTGCGATAATGCGCACGCCTCTTTCTTTGTCGCGGGCAAACCGGGCCTCCCACTGGCCGGGCCAACCCAGGCCGACAATAATTCCCGCGCCCGCCCACTCCAGATTGAAATAACAAAGATCGCCGTCGGTCGGCCGGCCTCCGATCGATGAGAGTTTCTGTTCGTAGCCCGGCGGCAAAGGCGTCTCAAAGGGTTGGAAGTCGGTCGCAGAATTGGGGCTGCCTTTTGAGTGATGCAGTAGAAATTCACCCTCGGCTGTGCGCTCGAACTCCGCGTCGAGCGCACGAACATTCTGCAGGATCGGTGTCGGTGTGGAAGAGGAGTTCTTCAAGTACACGGTCCATTCGACCACTGGAAAGTCGGAGTAAGCTATGGCAACGCAGCGCACGATCAGACCGGTTTGCGGGTCAGCGTAAGTCTCAACGTATTCGGTTCGCTTCGCATCGATAGTGCGAGTGCTGCGTTCCAAGCGCCACGTGGGAAGAAGCTCGGCGGATTCATGATCCCCGTAAAGAAAGGAGAATGGTGCATCGAGTGAATACGCCCGAGGCAGAGGCCCTAGCGGCAAATCGGCTAGCCACAACTCTTTCCCATCGGCGAGCGTCACGCGTGCGTTGGCCCAATCCGCCTGATCCCATTCCGCCTGATACGTGCGGCCGTGTTCACCGGTCGCCGTCAACGTGAGCTTGATCTCCCGCGCGCCGTTTAGTTCCACGGAAATGGGCACGCCACCGAGCCCTTCTCGCAGTACCTCCGATTGAAACAGCGGCCGCCCGTTCGCTTCGACGGAAGCAATCACGCTTCCCCGCCCACCATTGGAATAGTAGCCGAGATCGTTGCTATCGACGCCAACAACGGCACTGAAACGGGCTGCGGCGGCCGGCAACCGCACTACGATCTCTCCCGGCGATGGCATCGCGATGCCACGTTCGAATTTCGTGCCGGCGACATTGAAAAGCCTCCCCTTGATCTGATTACGCTCCAATACTCCAGACTTGAGACGGACCAGCAAGTAGGGCGGCGCTACATAGTCATCCGCCACGCCCAGAAATTTGGCGTTAGTCCACCGCCGAGCGTTATCCATCGGTGCTGCCAATGCAACGACCGACATCAGCAGAGTAAGTGCCGTCACGAAAGACTGCCTGTAGATCATAACTTCGGCCTAGTATACAAGCCGAAGCTGGACACAGAGTGTCTTCAAGAAATCGTCAGATCGAGAATTTCCGATCCTTTAGTGTGCTTGGCGACAACATCCATCAAGTCGTTTCGGCGAATCGGCTTGGAGAGGTAATCATCCATGCCGGCTGCCAGGCATCGTTCGCGATAACCATCAATAGCGTGGGCAGTGACAGCAATTATGGGAATGTGAAGGTTGGAAGCCGCCTCCGCCCGCCGTATCGCGGACGTCGTTTGAAAGCCGTCCATCTCCGGCATTTGCACGTCCATCAGGATTAGATCGAAAGGCTGATTCGACCACCTCGTGAGGGCCTCTCTGCCGTTAGCTGCCACCGCCACTTCATGTCCTTCTTTTTCGAGCATGCGGACGGCGACGCGCTGGTTGACAGGATTGTCTTCCGCCAGCAGAATGCGCAGCGATTTCAGCGGCGGAGCTTGCGCAGTATCTTTGATCGGAGCGCTCTGGGATTCCTCCGCCGCGCATGAAGGTCGTGTTTGGCGGCGGCTCGTCAAGGAGCGCGCCAAAATGGCGCGCAGGTCCGTCGCGCGCACAGGCTTAGTCAGATAAACGGTGAAGCCCAAGTCGCGGCAGTGCGCCACGTCTCCTTGTTGTGCTCTGGGTTGTGTTCTGGGTCGTGCTCTGGAAGCAAACAGCATCGGAATTACGCACGCTACCTCGGATGAACGCTGGATTTGAAGCGCCAGATCGAGCCCGTCTATCTCGGCGATATGCGAGTCGATCAGGACCGCAGAAAACGGATTCCCTTGTTGTGCGGCACGCTGAATCAGCGAGAGCGCTTCCTGAGCGTTCGCGGCTGCTACCGGCTTTGCTTCCCATTGCAAAAGCATCCCGGTTAGAATCCGCCGGTTGCTGAGACTTCCAACAACGATCAAGATGGACAAACCGGCCAAGGACATCGCTTCCGTTATGGAAGCGTCGAGACTCTTGTCCGACGGCGCCAGGCAAACGGTAAAATGGAAATTGCTGCCCTGGCCCAACGCGCTTTCCACCCAGATCCTCCCGTGCATGGCTTCTACCAGGCGCGCGCAAATGGTCAACCCAAGGCCCGTCCCGCCAAACTCGCGGGTAGTGGAATTGTCCGCTTGCGAAAAGGCTTCGAAGATGATGAGTTGTTTATCAGGGGCTATGCCGATGCCCGTATCGCGAACTACGAAATGCAACTGCAATCGATTCTCGGCGTTCGCTTCGATCGATGTCTCGACCAAAACCTCACCCTTGTTTGTGAATTTGATCGCATTGCCTACCAGGTTCGTTAAGATCTGACGAAGGCGTGCCGCATCTCCGACCACAAAGTCGGGAACCGGTGGTTTGATTTCCAAAAGCAGTTCTATATTCTTCTCGTGTGCTCTTACGGCGATGCCTTTCATGGTTTCTTCCAGGCTTGCGCGCAGGTTGAAGCAAACGGGGTCCATTTCCATTTTTCCCGCTTCGATCTTCGAAAAGTCCAGGACATCATTTACAACGTTGAGCAGCGAATCGGCCGAGGCTTTGACGGTCGCCAGATACTCGCGCTGATCGGCGGATAACTGGGTATCGAGAGCCAGTTCTGTCATACCCATGATGCCGTTGATAGGCGTCCTGATCTCATGACTCATGTTTGTCAGGAATTCGCTTTTGGCCCGGTTGGCCGCCTCGGCTTTATCCTTGGCGCGCATCAGCTCGGCATTGATCTTTTTCAATTCCACAACAGAATCGGCACGCTCGCGTTCAACGACGTATTCCTCCCTATAGCGCGTGACAATCGAGAACGAAAATCCGAAACAAAGATAGCTCAGGCAGGAAGCAATCAGCAGGAACAGAAGGTCTAAATTGAAGAAAAGGATGAGGCGCGGGAAGAAGCAGGCGAGAAGACACGGGGGAGCAAAAAGCAGAGTCCTGCCAAAGACCTTTGCTATTGCCGGCGAGTTTACCAGCTTATTGAACACCAGGAGCGGGAAAAACCACACCATGTAAATAAAGAGACTCAGGTGGTGGCCAGTGTCGCTCAACGCAATGATCGAGCATGCACAAAGATAGGCTCCAAAAAAACCTGTAACGACGGTCGCTATCCTCTGCACTTCGATTTTCCTACAGATCAGGAGGGTGGCTAACGTTCCCAGGGAGACGAGAAGGCTCAAGAGGATGAGTGCGGCTTCCAAACCCGCTACGACCCCCTCCCTAATGCCGATCACGCCCAGCGCGGAGCCGGCCATGGCGAGGCTGGACGTTATCAGAAGTGCCCGACGAGCCAGCTCGCCTGACGAACGGTCAACTCGCTCTATTTCAGACATACCCAAGAAGCACGATCAGTGCGGCCCGTACCCCTCGAACATCCCCGTCTTGTTGCTAACGGCAAGTATGCTGTTTCCTTCCGCTCCTATCGGGAGAATAGCGAAGAAACTTTAGCATCGCTATTCACGGGATTTTAGCTTCCAGACGGTCTTCTCTAGCGACGTTCTATCCACACCTGTCGCGAGCTTAAACTCTAGCCACATTTTGTTGAACAGCCCGTTGGTTCGAATGGTCTGAAACGCCAAAAGGATTTTAGTGATCAAGATACAAGAGCACTGAAAAAACTCGTACCAGGCGTCAAACCTTTTTTTCTGGAAGGAGATCAGCGCGAGGCTGTCATTTATAACTGTCGGCGTGTTGGTGTGGACAAAGCTGCTCAGCCTTAGAATGTGGTCTTTGAGCTCTGCATTGATTATGTAATCCTTCCCAAACACTCCGTCAATAAGGCGATTTCCCGAAGGGACGAATAGCGTGCCTTCCTCCCAAGCTTTGTATTTCTTATGTTTCTTCAAATACTGATCGAGTAGAGCGTTCTCGCAGGCGAACCGCAGCAAGGCTGTGGCCTGGCGATAATGCCCCGCTAGGACCAGGTAAATGGAAGATTCCAGGTCGTCGCTGAACTCCGTCAGGAGCGGTGTTAGTTCGTCGACAACCCTGCTTAAGAGTTGATCCAAAAAATAGGTCAACCGAACGGTCTTTGAAAGTTGATCCAATCGGTATTCAAATGTTAGCTTTCTGGCGGGTTGGCCGCATTCGTAAGCAACATGTTCTTCCCAAGTTTTTGGAAACGAACTCACCACTTCGCGGTATGCACTGACGTCAAATCCCTCACGCCAGCCGAGTTGGAGACGGTTCAGGACAAAGTCCAACTTCTGCTGTTTTCGACCGCGATCCATGGAATTACTTTTTATCAGTTTTACTAGGGGATTGTCGATTGCCTCCACCTTTAGAGCGGCCAAGCCTAGGCCGCTATGCCGGCACGCAGATCTAGAAGCTCAGTTCAACAGCCAAGCCGGCGCGGTGATACTTGCCGATGTGGGCGCCCCAACTCTCAACGAACAAATGCTGTTTGAGACACAATCCGAAATGTTCGAAAACCGGCCGGGTGGCGCGTTCCCCAAACCACAGCGGACCGTTTTGATCGCATTCGAGACACCACGCTTGCGGCATTTCGTCCATCGACTCGGTACCTTGATCCAGCTTCCAGAAGTGTGCGATGGTAATGCGGAACTTTCCGCGCCGTGCTTTCTCCCGCCAGACTTTGTAAGCACCGATGCGAGCCCGTTCTGCCCCAAATTCCAGTTTCCTAACCTGTTCTTTGTCATCGTCGATCTGAACGCTGCCCTGTTCCTGGGTGTGGCCGGTCAGGCTATCGCCCGGCGTTTCCATTCGCACCGATCCGCTGACGCGCGAGATGGCGGCCAATGAGATACCAAATTCGTATACGGTTTGCCGCGCTTCTTCCGAGAAACCCTTACTTTCAATCAACTGCTGAATCGCAGCGTTCAACTGGATGCGGTCGAACTGCTTTGGTGGCTGAGACTCCGATGTAGCTGGCGAAAACATAGTTGTGAATCCATCGTAGCGTTCGGTGGGCCGAACTGCTTCGGCCGTTCGGCATGCGCTAGAAATCTAGTGATCGCGTAACATTTGATTGAGAGACAGTCACGATGAGCGAGACTTAAGTCTTGATGTCCACCACGGATCATCGTTACCGCCCGTTAAACCGCCGGAATCATTGCGGTAGTACCAGATTCCCGCACCGCGTTGCCAACACTGCCGCAGAAATTCTGCAAAGCTAACGCACAGGAATCGGTATGGACCCATTCGTGTTGCAGCTTGCTGAGTTGTGCGTAGCACAGCGTACTCGCGCAAAATGGGTGCTAGTCCCGAGCCACGCTGTCGGCCGGACGCTGGGCGACCGGCTCGTTCTCGAAGGCACGAATTGGGCGAACCTGCGTTTTGTCACTCCGTTAGACATCGCACTCCGAATGGGCGCGCCGTTCCTGGTATCGCGAGGGATCGATCCCTCGGCACAAGGGCTTGGACCGGCGCTGATGATGCGCCTGCTCCTCGATTTACCTGAGGAAGGCGGCTACTTTCGGGCGTTAGCGGACCAGCCGACGATGGCAGAAGCACTATGGACTACGGTTTGTGAGTTGCGCTTAGCCGGTATCAGGGCCGAGCAACTAGAAGCGAATGCTTTTGAATCGGCAGCCAAACACGCGGAACTGCGTGCTCTGCTTGCGGCATACGAGAGATTCCTGGCGCAGAATAAGCGCGGTGATATCGCCACGGTTTACGAAGAAGCTCTGGATCATCAGGATTGGTCCCCAATTCAGCCGGCTGATTGCTGGACGGAGTTGCCTCATGCCGCGTGGGTACCGCTGCAGCAAAAGTTGATAGACCTATTGCCTGGGGAACGAGTTTTTCCGCGCGTTCTCACGTTACCGGTCGTGGTATTGCCTCGGCGTTTGGCCGCAGGCAATATAGAGCAGATTCCACCCGATCCAGATATGTCGCCGTTCGCGTTCTTGCTGGCACCGGAACGAGCTTCACCGCTTCCGGTTGGGCTGGACCTTTTTCATGCCGGGGGCCCTGACGCTGAAGTCGAAGAAGTGTTCCGTCGCATTCTAGCTTCGGCTCGTTCCCTTGACCAAGTCGAGATAGCATGCGCCAGCCCCGGGTCGGCCGCGCTTGTTTGGGAAAAAGCCTGCCGTTACGATTGGCCTGTCACCATTGGTCCCGGCGTACCGGCCGCTCTGACTCACCCGGGCCGCGCACTGCTAGGGCTATGCAACTGGATCGACTCGGACTTCACTGCCGGCGTTCTGCGTCGGCTTCTGGAATCGGGCGACATCACCCTGGCATCTTTCGGTAACATCACGCCCGGCCAGGCTGCGCGGCTGCTTCTCAAATCTGAAGCCGGTTGGGGCCGCGCCACCTATGAAATCAGCCTGAACCGCCTGCTAAAGGGCTATCAGCGCCTTGCCAACGACCGGGATCGGTCCGATGAACAGCGCACTGCGGGTGCCGAGAAGGCCGCCCGTACCGAAAGGTTGCTCGGATGGATAAGCCAACTGCTGGCCTCGGTGCCCGCAGCTGGGCAGGATAAACAGGTCAGCCTTTCTGAAACCACCACCGTGGTGCTTGCCTTCATAGAAAACTGTGCCGTAAAGGCAGGCGCACTGGATGCAGCCGCTCAGATTGCCCTACTCGATGCGATCAGGGAACTCCGCGAACTCGGCAACTTTCGCTGCCCCTTAGCTATTGCGCTCGGCTTTATTCGGGACACCATTGAGGGTGTCAGCGTCGGCCGTGATCGGCCCCGCGCTGGTCATCTCCACGTCTCAGTGCTGGGACAGGCAGGTTACGCCAACCGGCCGCTTCTCTTTATCACCGGCCTCGAAGAGGGTCGGGTATTCCCCGCGGCGATCGAAGATCCGGTGCTGCTGGATGCCGAGCGCCGGCGAATCAGTCCAACCCTGCGGCGCGCCAGTGATCGGATCGAAGAAGCCGTTTACGCAGTACTTTCGCGTCTAGCCGTTGCTGGCGCAGGGTCGCACGCGGAAGTGTGTTTCAGCTACTCCTGCCGCGACCTGCGCGAGTACCGCGAGACTTATCCTTCCTGGCTGATGTTGCAAGCGTACCGGCTCCAGGTGGCCGACCCGGCGAAATCGTATCGGGATCTGAAAGAAGCATTGGGCGTGCCGAAGTCGTGCGTGCCGGAATCCGCTCGCATGGCACTTAGCGACAGCGACTGGTGGCTCAGCGGCCTCAAGCTCGCCGGACCGACAGGGACTGGAGCCGTCTTGCGCCAGTTTCCGCTTTTGGCGCAGGGAATCCGCGCCGAAGAGGCCCGCCGGTCCCAAGTGTTCGGGGAGTTCGACGGGTTTGTACCGGAGGCCGGCAAGTTGCTCGATCCATGCGCGCGAGAGCAACCCGTCTCACCTACGCAATTGGAGAGTGCGGCCAAATGCCCCTTCCGCCATTTCCTATCTCGTGGGCTGGGTCTTGAAGCTGTCGACGAAGACAACAGAGATGCTGACGTTTGGCTTGATCCGCTCCTGCGCGGCAGCGAATTGCACGCCTTGTACGCGGCGATGCTCGGAAAGTGCCGCGGCGAGAAAACTAAACCGGTGTTCGAAACCCATTGGCCCTGGTTGCATGAACGCACGCATCAGCGTCTGAGCACGCTGCGGAATGAAATGCCGCCGCCATCGCAAGATGTGTTTGAGCGTGAACTACACGATTTCGTTGCCGATGTTGAGCTATTCCTGCAGGCGGAGTGCGAGGCGGAAGAGAGCCGCACTCCGATTGGGTTCGAAGTGTCCTTTGGCCGGACTTCCACTGAAGACGGGAGCGAGCCGCTTGCTCAATCTGATCCCATCGTGATCGATCTCGGACCAGGCTTCCGATTCCGCCTGGCAGGACAGATCGACCGAATTGATCAGATCGGTCCGTCGTCGTTTGAAATCATCGATTATAAGACCGGTGGGTATTTCCAGAATGACTGGCAGGGAGTCTTTGCGGGTGGCCGCCGCCTGCAACATGCGCTGTACGCGCTCGCCGCAGTTGAGTTGTTAAAACGGAAATACCCGCGCCCCACCATCGTCGGCGGGACCTACTATTTCTCCAGCGCCAAGGGACAGCAACAACGAACCACGATCAAGCGGCCTTCTGCTGCTGCGCTCGCGGCGGTCCTCAATGATCTGCGGCAGGTCATCGCTTTAGGAACGTTTGTTCATGCCGCCGATGAATCGGCATGCATGTTTTGTGAATTCGGGCGCGCTTGTGGCAGCAATATGATGGCCCAGGCTGCAGCCAAGCAAGACGATCCAAAGCTCCAGGCCTATAGGCGGTTGGTGGAACATGAGTAATGAAAGACAGCTCTCCGACCAGCGATCGCGAGATCGCATAGTCTCGGGACTCCAGCGGAATGTGCTCGTGGAAGCGGGCGCTGGCTCCGGCAAGACCCATGAAATGTCGAGACGGATGGCTGCGGGCATCGCGTCCGGAAACTATCTTGTTGAACACCTTGCAGCGGTCACGTTTACCCGAAAGGCCGCGGCGGAGCTACGCGGCCGCTTTCAGCTCGCGCTTGAGACGGAACTTGAAGAAAGCATCAGGCTGGCGAAGCCCGCCAAGCGCATTGAACGAATTCAATCGGCGCTGTCTAATTTAGAACGTTTCTTTGCGGGGACCATCCACTCTTTTTGCGGCCGCCTCCTGCGTGAACGCCCGGTCGAAGCCGGCGTATCTCCCGGTTTCACCGAACTTGATGAGGCGGAGGATTCGCACCTGCGTAAGCAATCCTGGCGGGATTTTCTGACTGCATCGAAAGCCGCAGGGAACCCAATCGTGCTAGAGCTCCTCGAGGCTGGAATCAAACCGAAGGAACTGGACGACGCTTTTGAGACCGTCTGTTTGTACGAAGACGTCGGGTTTCCGCCCGGCGACGCAGCGCGGCCCGACCCGGGCGCCGGTTTCCAAGCGCTAGACCAGTTCTGGGCACTGCTGTGCAAAGCGCTGCCGGCACAGATCTCGGCGGAGACAACATGTAAGACGCAGCAAACAGCCCGAAACTTCAAAAAGCAGATGAAGATGGCGGTGTCGCGCCGGGCAAGACCTGGCACACTGGCCGCGTTGCTCGAAACATGGGATTTCGGGCCGAGGATTGTTCAGAAATGGTGGGCCGATGATACCGCGACCAAAAAGAGAATTAGCGCCGAGATCACAGGCTTGCACCAGGGGTTTCGGGAAGGGGTCATTGAGCCATTCCTAACTGCATGGCGGCAATATGTCTACCGCCTGAGCGTTACTTTGCTGATGAACGCGCGGGGGCGGGCCGCACTCGCGCGGCAGCGTGCGAACACGCTTAACTATGACGACCTGTTGCAACTCACAGCGCGAGTGCTGCGCAGCAATGCGGACGTCCGCCGGGCTCTGCGCGAGAAATACCGTTGGCTTTTTGTGGACGAATTCCAGGACACAGATCCAGTGCAGGCGGAGATCATCTTCCTTCTTGCAGGTGATGAAACTGTTACCGGGGAAGGAGCCGACTGGCGATCAGTCCCGCTCCGCCCGGGCTCACTGTTCGTGGTGGGGGATCCTAAGCAGTCGATCTATCGTTTCCGCCGCGCCGACATCGATATCTACAACTTGGTGCGTGCACGGCTGATGGACCCAAGCTGCGGCGAAGTTCTTCCGTTGACAACCAACTTCCGTTCTGTGCCCGCTCTGTGTGGATGGGCGAACGAAGTGTTTCGGGGGCAGTTTCCATCTGAGCCTACACCTCACTCGCCGACGTTCGCGCCGCTTGAGCCCAATCGCGGTGCGGAGGAAGCCGTTGCTTCGGGCGTCTACACGCTAACGATTCCACCTTCTGTAGAGCAGAGCGAAGTGCCACTGGCCGAAGCTGAACTGATCGCACGTTACATTCGATCGGAAGTGGATGCCAACCGCAGAACGTTTGGCGACTTCCTGATCCTTACACGTAAAAGAAAGAACCTCGGATGTTACGTTCAAGCGCTCGAGGCGCTGCATGTTCCGGTTGAAGTCAGCGGCGCAGGAGCGTTCGGCGCATCGCAGGAAGTCGAACAATTGGCTCTGCTACTGCGCGTGCTGAGTGACCCGCAGGATGGCACGTCATTGGTAGGGCTCTTACGTGGACCACTCTTCGGCGTCAGCGACCAGGATCTGTTCAGGTTCCGTCAAGCCGGCGGCTGGTTCAGCATCTTCAGCGACGTTGAGTCCGAGCTCGTGTCTTCTGCACTAACATCGCTCCGCCAGATGTTTCGCTGGACGCGCCAGCTTCCGCCCGGCGCGGCGCTAGAGCGAATTCTTGAACACACTGGCTATCTCGCGCTGGCGGCGACAACCCCCGGCGGCGTCGAAGCAGGTGACCTCCTTCACGCCATTGATCGAGTGCGCCAGGTTACCGAGAGCGGGCTGAGCCTCGGCGCAGCCGCATCGGCGCTCGAAGCAGACCGTGATGCGCCCGGCGATGTGGAATCACTTCCACTCGAACCCGGACGCAGCGATGTCGTGCGAGTCATGAATCTACACAAAGCCAAAGGACTTGAAGCGCCTGTTGTCTTTCTGGCTGACCCATGCGGTGGCTTCAGGCCGCGCGTCGACGTGCGGATCATCCGTGACGGCGCCAGCGCGCGGGGCTACTTTTGCATTAAGCGAAAGAACGGTGACTATGTCGAAAAGGTGATCGCTGCGCCCGCTGGTTGGGCGCAATACGAATCAGAGGAAAAAGTCTATCTCGACGCTGAGGAGTACCGGTTGCTTTACGTCGCCGGTACCCGGGCCCGCGATCAACTCGTGGTTGGGCGCTGGGCCAGGGGCGCTGGTAAATCACCTGCGTGGACAGCGTTCGAACCATTCCTTACCGCCGCGTCCGAACTGGCAGCTCAGGCAACCGCCAGCGCTCCTGCCGCGCAGAAGGTCGATTTGTCTGCCGGCGCCAATACGCGGGCTTACATTGCTCGGCTTGCTGCTCACAAGCGATTGCTTATACCTTCGTGGTCGGCAACTTCCGTTACAGCGGAAGCGCGCCACATCGCAAAGATAGCGCGCTCAATAGAAAGCGAAACTGACGATCCAACACGAGCCTTGGCGCGCGGCACGCCGAGCCACGGCGCCGACGCCGGTATGGCCTGGGGCGCCCTGATTCACGGTCTACTTGAACATGCCATGCGGCACAAGAATGCGAGCCGGGCAGACCTGACCCGACTCGCCCTGTGGTTGACGTTTGAAGAGCCTGAACTTCGTCCGGTCATTGATGAAGCCGTTCGCACCGTAGAAGACTTTACCCGGTCGGAGTTCTGGCAACGAGCCAGCCGCTCTGACCACGCAGTGGAGGTGCCATTTCAGTTCGCCGAGAGCGACAATTCTTTGGTTGCCGGAGTGATCGATCTTGTTTTTAAGGCCGAAGAAAGCTGGGAGGTTGTCGACTACAAGACCGATATTGATTTGGGCGAGGATCGAGCTGCAACGCGGTACGCCTATCAACTCGCCGCGTACCAAAAGGCATTGGCGTCGTGTGGCGTTCCGAACAGCATGGTTTCCATCCGACCAGTCAGGGCTGGTAACGAAGCGGCGGAAGTGAATCGAAAACGAGTTCGTCAACCGTTTTGAACGCTAAGACGAACTTGTCGCGCCGGCTGCCTGGCTGCGCATCATCTCAGCCATTTTCTTCTTCATTTCTTGCGGCGTAGGCTCGGCCACATGGGTACCGAGCATCCAAGGGTTGCCCTCCGGATCAATCACCGTACCGCAGCGGTCTCCCCAAAACATATCCATGACGGGACCCGCTGGGGTGGCCCCTGCCTTGACGGCTTTGGCGAACACCTTATCAACATCCTCGACTGTCAAATATAAGGTCGCCGGTGAACCACCGATGGTTTTGGCGCTACGCGCACCACGATTGGAATCCTCGGGTCCCAACATCAACGTCGTGCCGCGCAGGGTTAGTTCGGCATGGATAGGCTTGCCGCCCGGACCATTCATGATTCCGCGTTTGGTGAAGCCAAACGCTTTTTGATAGAAACTCGCCGCGGCCTTCACGTCGGCTACAGTCAGCGAGACCGATACTGCGCCGTACAGCTTTTTGTTGAGGGGATCAATCTTCTTTGGCATAGCGCTCCTTTTAAGCAGTGCTCGCTATTGTATAAAACTCGGGATTGGAAGAATTGAGAACACATCATTACTTTCCTAGCGTGACTTCCCATCGTCCTTAAAGTTGATCGCGAAATAAGGATAGTTGTAGTTCGGGCCTTTGCTCAGCTTCTGCAGAAATTCTCCACCCTGCAGATGCCCCACTCCCGCGCCCACGTTCACATGGCGATTCAGCTCATACCAGGTGTACATGTCGTATTCCTTCCCGATGTGTGTCCCCGAACGCCCCGTCGTATCGCGCAGGATCGACCCGCCCGACGAGTTGTAAAGTGCATCTCTGGCATCATCGAGCCAAAAGTCCAGAAACTGCCCCGTCACCGTCCAGCGATGCCGCGGCTCGATCGTCACGCCAAGGCGCTCGGCGATGATATTCTGCCAACCGAACAGGTCGGTAATGCCAAGGCGGTCGTGCGCCGTCGGATACATGGTGTCGAACGTGCCGTGCTCGCCGTCTGTCGGATTCTTATCGCCGGAAGCAAAATCATACTGCCAAAATACCCGCGGCTTCCACCAAGCGTTATCGACTCTATATCCTGCGCCCACGGAGGCCGCCCAAGCGCTGATTTGGTTCGGGCCGTCGGTGCCGCGCTCAAGAATAGATTCCATGGAATAATCCAGGCTCTTCAGGGTCACTCCTTTGAAGCGCAACCCATAGGCGAACTCATCCTGTTTGCCGGTTTTGAGTTTCGCCGTCGTCTCGATTGCTACGCTCGGCTCAACACGCCACAGTACGAACGGTTCCAACGCAGAGTTGGGAACTATGTGGTCGATACCGCCATAAGCGCCATAGATGTTGTTTCCTTCCTGATGATGGCTGATGCCTTCCGCCAGTGGCACAACTACCGACGCGCCGAATAGCCCTAAACGATAGCGGTCATGATGCAGATTCGCCACCACGCCGTCATAGGAACGCGCCTGGTTGCGCCATTCCGAGTTCGCAATGATGCTGTTGTTGTAGTTGATCAGCTGGCGTCCTACTCGCACGCTGATCCAGTGTTTTTCCGGATCGCCCAACTCCGCGTAAGCCAGTTTCAGATCCCACGCATTTAAATTCGGTGGACCCCACGGCGGTTTTTGCATGAACGGGCGCGCATCCTGCAACTGCGTCACTAGCTTGAACCACGCGGTTGGCTTAATATTTAGCTGCAGACGCGAGCGAAGCAGAAGATAGGAATCGTTGTTGTTCAGTTTGAAGCTGCCATCGTGATAACCCTCATAGCGTAACCGCTCTTCCCATCCGAACCAGATCCAGCCCGGTAACTGCTGGTCCAATAGGCTCGCCGGACGGAAATCAGGCAAATCATAAGGTGCGTTCTGCCCAAACGTACGGTAGGCAGGGCCGTTCAGGAAGCTCAGCGGATTATTCGCGGGACCGGTAATGAATCCGCCGCTATAGGCACTTGATCCATTCTGCGTGGTCACATCGTCTTGTGCCATTAGCGGCGTTACGACACCGAAAGGGACAAGCAAGGCCACCGCTCCCAAAGCGGCATGCACGCAGAAATC
>PMSX01000152.1 GCA_003167495.1 Bryobacterales bacterium
GTATCCATTCCACTTGGCCGCTGAACGGCTGACGGCTCAGAACCGCATTCGTCAGTTCGATAGCTGCGATGAGGACGGGGATCATAAGCGGATAAATGATCACAGGTAGCATGAGCTCGCGGAGACGGAGATTTACGGTGAACGCGCCGAAGACCGCACCTAAAATGGAAACGCCCCAGGTGGCAAGAGCAAAAACAACGCCGAGCGAGACCGATTGAGAAAGCCAGTGTACATCATAGAAGATGCCGAAGACGATCAGGGAAACAACCTCCACTACGAGCAGCATGGCGAAATTGGCGATTGCCTTGCCGATGACGAGTGCTGCGGCGGAAAGCGGCGAGGCCAAAAGGGTATCGAGGCATTCGTTGGGCAACTCGCGGGCAAAGCCTCGATTGAACACAAGCGCGCCTGCGAAGGCGAAGACGAGCCAGAGAAGGCCGCCGCCGAATTCGTTGGTTTCATCGGAAAAGGGATCGAAGGTGAAGCTAAAAAGCAGCAAAATGACGACAGCGAAGGAGCCTGCGGCATTCAACGACTCCCTGGTGCGCAGTTCGATCGCCAGATCCTTGCGCGCTACGGCGAATGCTTGCGCCAACAGGGTCATTGCGTTGCGCCTAGTTCGGTATGAAGGCGGTAGAGCAGAGCCGGATCGTCGAGCATTTCCTGGGTGCGCTCGCCGGCGTAGCGGAGGCGGCCGTTTTCTACCAAAGCGACGTGGGACGCGATAGCCAAAGCTTCGCGCAACTGATGAGTAGAGAGAACAATCGTTGCGCCGCGCTGGCGGGCTTCGCTGAGAAGCTCACTGAGCATGGCGATGGCGCGGTCATCGAGCGATGTGAAGGGTTCGTCGAGCAAAAGAATTTTGGGCGAATGAATAAAGGTGCGAGCCAGCGCAAGGCGTTGCCGCATGCCGCGCGAAAATTGACGCACGGGCATGGTGGCGAAGCGCGCAAGACCAACTCGCTCCAGCCAGGTCTCGGTCAAGTTGTGGAGATTTTTTTGGCCCGTGACGCTGGCGAAGAAGTGCAGGTTCTCGCGCGCCGAAAGGTCTTCATATACGCCGATTCCATGACCTAGGAAACCAGATTGCCGGCGCGCATTTTCCGCGCGAGGTTTCTCGCCGAACAGGCTGACTGCGCCGCGTTGAAAGCTGGTGAGTCCGGCCAGGATGCGCAGCAAAGTCGTCTTGCCGGCTCCATTGCGGCCTAGGAGCGCACAACAAGAACCTTGTTGGATAGACAGCGTGCAATCTCGCACGGCGGCGTAATCGCCATAGAACTTCCACACCTGGGTTAGCTCTATGGCCTGCCTCATTATTTGCCGTAAGGAGCACGGACGGGAGAATTCGTGTAGAGGAACACCAGACCGACGGCGAGGATAGCGAGCGCCAGACCGAGCAACCACCCCATGTGGCGGTAGATTTGCGGTTGGCCTTCGGTAACCTGCGGCGAATCGCTTTGATCAGGCTGGGTGGGCTCGGGAGTGCGTAAGGCACCAACGCCCGCGATCTCAGCGGAAAAAGCACCAGGAGCGATCACGGTGTAAATATTTGCTTGTGTCTTGGGCTCGGTGCCGACGCTTTGTATATCTTTTCCCGCAAGAGTCACGCCCGCCGGAACGATCAAGTGAAGCGGGCCGGAAGGCATTCCTTTGACGTTTACCACTTCGCCGCGGAAGGTAAACGGCGACCCTGCGGGGAGTGCGTAATCCACTTCGAATTGGGTCTCGCCCGGCTTAATGGCGTAATCGACTTTATAAATTCCCTCAGTCTCAGTTCTTTCGGCGGCGCGCGGCAACGGCATGCCTTGCGGACCTTGCGCTTCAACCTTCACCTGTCCGTTGGCGGCAGGCGGGAGGAAGAAACGCAGACTGCCTACTGGCGGATTGCTGTAGGTTGTGGTGGAATCGTTTTGGACGATGACGTTTTCGCTGACCGCGATACTGCTCGCGCTGGGCTCAATCAGCATCATGTGCTGGGTGACACGAGCCACTGCGGGCGATTTCGTGGCTTCAAATACTTCCAACTCCACGTTCGACGTGGGGATGTTGGGCGTCATCAGCTTGTTGTAGGTGACGCCGTTGTAGGAGGCTTGCAGAAGCTGCGGACCGCCGCCGGGTTCATCTTTTTCGAAGACGAAGCGGCCTGTGGCATCGCTTACCGTTGTGCCGATGGTCTGCATGCCTTGCTGGCCGGGCTTAACGAGAGTAATGCTGACGCCTGGCTGAGGCTTGCCCGTTGAGCGGTTGATGACAGTACCGTCCATAGAAGCGTGCAGCGAAACGGCAGTCAAGAAGAAAGCGCACAAAGTAAAGCGGTTCATGCGATGGCCTTTCCGCACTCGCCGCAAAACTTGAGATTTTCTTTAAAGCTCGCACCGCAATGAGGACAGACGGTGCCCTTAGAATTTTGCGCGGGCTTGGCGTTCGGTTTGGCTTGTTTGCGGACGGCGCCAAGTCCCAAGCTCTTGAGTGTTTGCTCCGTCTCACTCAGCACGACCGCCAGTTCCTTTTGTAGAGCCTGCTTGGTCTGCTGATAATCGTCGTCAGTCAACTTGCCCAACCGGTATTCAAATTGCAAATCGCGCAGATTGTCGTAGATGGCGTGCTTGCGGTCTTCCAAGTGTTGAATCGGCGAGACGGGAATCGGTTCAGGCACATCTTCGTTGCGCACAAAGAGCGTGTAGAACAGGGCAGCCATGG
This sequence comes from Bryobacterales bacterium, assembly GCA_003167495.1. Classification (GTDB taxonomy): domain Bacteria; phylum Acidobacteriota; class Terriglobia; order Bryobacterales; family Bryobacteraceae; genus Bog-105. The sequence continues at coordinate 2,701 of PMSX01000152.1, forward strand.
CAAGAAGGACGGCGGAAACAATGATCATTTCTTCGAAAGGTCACTCAAAGGCGAGTCATCCATCTCGCGATCGATCTGCGCGCGAAAACGGTCGAGGACCGCTTGATCTACCGGCATCAAAGGTGCAGGGTCTTTGCGATTGCGGCGGATGTACCAGGAATAAATGCCGAAGCCCAACAGGAGAGCGATGCCGGGGCCAAGCCAGGTAATGATAGGACCCATACCCTCGGCGGGTGGCGAAGAGAGAGCCACAATGCCCTCTTCCCGGACAACGGCACTGACGATAGCATCGTCACTCATCCCCTTCTGTTTCATTTCATAAATTTGCCGGCGTTTCGGATCTGAAGAACTGCAATGAAGCATTGGACAATCGCCAACGGTGTTGCGGCAACCTGCACAACGGCACGCCAATCGCTGTCCCACGCGCTTTACATCTGGCGAGAAATAAGAGGTTGCGTCCTGAGCATACACTGCGCTGAAGATGCCGATAAATGCCAATGCCAGACTAATGCTGAATCGTTGCGGGCTGCGCATCAGTAATACCTACTACCTCGGTACGAGCGTACTGAAGTCTAACCTTTCCGGGAATCAAACAGATGATGGTGCCAAACAGCAGAATGTAGAAACTGCCCCAGATCAACGTGACCAAGGGGAACACATACAGCTGAAAAATGGCCTTGGTGTTGTCTTGCGAAAGTCCGGCAAAGTTGATGTAAACGTCTTCGTTGATGCGTCGGCGGATGCCAATGATGGACGATTGCTCCTGGCTGGCCTTGTAGCTCCGCACTTCCGTTTCCAACTGTTCGAGCACTTTGCCGCGGTGCGAAAGTTCCACAGAGGCGTGGCTGAATTGATAGTTGGCGTTTTCGCCATCGTTGACGTTTAACAGCTTGAAATCATACCCGCCGAAAGAGACCGTTTGATTTAGGCCGATACTCGTCGTTTCGTGTTGATTAAAGGCGCTGCCGGTAAAGCCGACGAACATGACGACCATGCCCATGTGAACCAGGTATCCACCATAGCGGCGCGTGTTGCGCCAAGTCAGTTCATAGGCAGCCCGCAACAGATTTATATTTTCTTTTAGCTGGATGGCGCGCGAGCCTTTCCAAAATTCACTGGCAATAGAGGCGACCACGAAGGCACATAGACCGAAAGAAATCAACGGCGCGATGGAGCGCATGCCCGCTGCCACGAGACCAGCCATGACCGCTAACCCAACGATGGTTGGAAGCAGGAAAGATTTTCTCAAGCTGGCGAACGAACTTTTCCGCCAGGCGATGAGCGGGCCGACCCCGGTCAGAAAGATCAGGAACAATGCAATGGGGACGTTGACGCGGTTGTAATAAGGAGCGTCGATAGTTTCCTTCTCGCCAGTGATGGCTTCCATTAGGACCGGGAAAAGAGTGCCCCAGAGAACGGCGAAACAGCTTGCCAAAAGAATAAGGTTGTTGAAGAGGAAGCTGGATTCGCGCGAGATAACGCTTTCGAGTTTGACTTCGCTTTTCAAATAGGGCAGCCGCCAAATAATCGCAATGATGGTAAGCGCGGTGGCGCTAAGAAGAAACGTAGTGAAATATGGCTTCACCGGCGATTGCGCAAACGCATGGACCGACGAAACTAAGCCAGTGCGGGTAAGCGTGGTGCCCAAGATACTGAGCAGAAACGTGGCTGAAACCAGGACCATGTTCCACACTTTCATCATTCCCTTTTTCTCTTGCATCATCACGGAGTGCAAAAAAGCGGTGGCGGTGATCCAGGGCATGAGCGACGCGTTTTCCACGGGGTCCCAACCCCAATAGCCGCCCCAGCCCAATACCGTGTACGCCCAGCCCATACCTAAAAGAATGCCGGTGGTTTGAAAGAGCCAAGTCACGATCGCCCAGCGGCGAGTGGTGTGGATCCAGCTTTCGCCCGGCTGCTTAGTGATGAGCGAAGCCATAGCAAATGCGAACGGCACAACGCAACCCACGTACCCCAGATACAGGAACGGCGGGTGGATCGCCATAGTCCACCACTGTAGGAGTGGACTCAAACCGTTGCCATCGCCTACATCAATAACGCCTTTGCCCGCCATCAGAACCTTGAACGGACTGGCCACAAACGTGATCATGCCGATGAAGAAGGCTAAAGTGGTCATCAAAATGGAAGTGACCAGCGGCATCATCTCACGATATTTACGACGGTTGCTGAAAACGATGATGGCGGAATATACGGACAACAGCCAAGACCAAAGAAGCAGCGATCCTTCCTGGCCGCCCCACCACGCCGTAAACTTATAAACGGCGGACATGTCTTTGTTGCTGTGCGCGGCCACGTATGCGAGGCGGAAATCGCCCGTGATCAGCGAATAAATCAGAAAGCCGGAGGCAATCGAAAGGAGAGCGCAAGCCGCATAGACAGCCCGTTCGGCGCTGATCACCAGGAAGGGCCGCCGCGTGTATTTGCCGGTCAGGGAGGCGGCGATGGCGAACACCGTTAAACAGAACGAAACCAGAATGGCTAACGCGCCAATGTTTTCCATACAGCTCCTCAGCGTAGGCTAGAAATTTTTTCGGGCATCTGTGCCGGATGAGAAACGCCTTTTTGGTTGGGTTTGGCTTCGTATTTTGAAGCGCATTTAGCTTGAATTTTATTTGCGCGGAAGACACCGTCAGAGCCTAATCGGCCGTCGGCTAGGGCGGTTGCGTTGTCGCGGAAGGTGTCGGGCAGCGGATCCGAACCGGCGTAAACCACTTTCAACATGGCGGGACCTTGGTGCAAGATGAATGACGTTTCCACGCCACTTTTGACGATCGATCCCGGCTGCACTTCACCACCGACGCGCAATTTTTGATCTTGTGCTTGCTTGTCCATTTTTTGGAGCTCTGGGACGGTTTTGTAATAGGTCTTGGTGTCGGCAACGCCGCCGACGGCCAACCACACTAGCGCGCCAACGATGACCGCCATGATGGCTCCGAACTTAAGGTAAGTTTTCATTTGCGAACTGCTTTCAAGCTGCTTCCAGTATATGACGGTTTAGGCAGACGTGATTTCGGTAACGGTAGATTTTTTCTGGTTTGAGTAGAATTCGGTTTCCCTCTCCTTGGCTGTCTTGACCCATGACTTCCAGCAGATTGACGATCGCCGGAGAGTTGGCTCGGGACCAGGAAGATGATCTCACAGAAGAACATCTGCGGGCCGTAGGCGGCGAGCAACGCAAAAATGGGGACAGCCTGCACGCGATCGTTCGGGCATGCGTCTTCGTGTCGGGCTGATTGCCAGCGCCGTGGCAGTCCCGCCTTTGCTTGGTCGAGGCTCGAAATATGGGAAGTGGCTTTTGACGTGTTGTAGTCTAGGTCTGCGCGTATCGCCTGCCATGGATCGCAAATACGTTCATTCCACGAGCCTGACTTCCCGGCAAGACTTAGGATTCGCGCATCGCTTCGAACCCCCGACGACGCCCGGCACACCCTGTGTGCTGCTCCTGCACGGCGCGGGCGGCGATGAAACCACCCTTCTGCCGTTGGGCAAGGCCATCGCCCCTGGTGCCGCGCTGCTGAGCCCGCGCGGGAAGGTACTGGAACAGGGCATGGCGCGTTTTTTTCGGCGTCTCGCCGAAGGAATGTTTGATCAGCGAGACTTAAAGGCGCGCACGAAAGAGCTGGCTGAGTTTATCGAACGCGCCAGTGCGACGTATTCCGTTCCGGCCGGCAAACTGGTGGCAGCCGGGTTTTCCAATGGCGCGAACATCGCCGCAAGCCTTCTTCTGCGCTTCCCAGAAAAATTTGCTGGGGCGGTGATCATGCGCGGCATGGTGCCGTTTGTCCCGCCACAAACTGTCGACCTGAAGCGCACGCCGGTGCTGCTGTTGAGCGGTGCGGACGACCCGATTGTGGGTACCGATGAAGTGGCCGAACTGGCTGACATCTTTCGCGCCGCGAATGCCGAAGTCACGTTGCACTGGGAAACGGCTGGGCACACGTTATCGCAAGGCGACATATTAATGGCGTTCGATTGGATGCGAAAATTCTTTTACGCGCCGCGCCCGGCCGCGCCAAAGTGAAAGCTGGCGAAGTAAACTACAGTATCGGTGTTTTATTGCCCGCCTCCTCCAAGACGCCGCCCGCGCTGGGCCGGATCGCCCCGGAACCGCGTCGCATTGCGCAACTCGCCGAGCAAACAGCTTTGTTCAACGCGCAGCGCTGGTTTGTGCGCGAGCGTGCCTGGATCAACGATCAGCAAATGCAGCTTTGCCGCATTCCCGCCCCTACGTTTTTCGAGCAAGCGCGCGCCGAATGGTTTCGCGACCGTCTGAACGCTTTGGGTTGGGATGCGAAGATTGATCGCGCCGGTAACGTGCTCGCAGGGCGTGCTTCAGAAAGTGCCCTGCCCACGCTGATCGTGTCGGCGCATTTGGACACCGTGATCGCGCCGAAACGGCCTGAAGAGGTCCACTTTTCTCCCGACGGGCGTTTGCTAGGCCCCGGCAGTTCCGATAACGGGGCGGGATTGGCTGCTTTGCTGGCACTGGCGCGGGTGTTGGTCGAAAGCCCCGGCCTGTCGCATCTGGCGTCGTCGCTACTGTTGGTAGCCAACGTGGGTGAAGAAGGTGAAGGCAATTTGAGCGGCATGCGGTTCTTGTGCAAGCAAACGGCGCAATTGGCACAGATTCGTGCGTTTCTGGTTTTAGACGGGCCCTCAACGGACCACATTACCGCGCAAGCATTAGCCAGCCGGCGCTTCGAAATCAGTTTTGCTGGACCCGGCGGCCACAGTTGGAACGATTACGGCACGCCCAATCCGGTACATGCGATCGGCGAAGTCATCAGCGCATTCGTGCAATCGGCCGACGCGCGGCTGGGGGCGGAACGGCGCACGCGCTGTTCCTATAATTTCGGCCTGGTCGAAGGCGGAACGAGCGTAAACTCAATTCCTTCAAGCGCTCGCGCCAAGCTTGACCTGCGTTCGGAAGATCCCCAATTGCTGGATGAAATTGCCGGGCTGTTAACCACGGCGGTGGAGCGAAGCTTGGAGCGCGAGAACCGTGATGTGCGTTCAGAACGTCTCACCGCCAAGATCAAGGAACTAGGCGCACGGCCGGGCGGCAAGCTGCCCGACAATGCGCCCCTGCTTCTTACTTTGCAGGCGGTGGATTCGTATCTGAATATTCGCACGCGCGTAGACTGTGCCTCAACCGATGCGAACGTACCGTTATCAATGGGCCTGCCTGCGGTTTCGATTGGCGCGGGTGGCCAAGGCGGCGGAGCGCACACGAACCAGGAGTGGTATCAGCCGGAAACACGCGATCTAGGTTTGCGCCGCATTCTCCTGGCGCTGGCCGCGCTGGTTGACGAGAACCGCGCGACGGAAGCAGGCCGGATAAGCGAGTGAGTTCCGCCGCCGCGCAGCCCGTTCGCGCGCGACATCGTTCGCGCTGGCAAGCTGACGCCGCGCTGGCGATCGTAGCGTTTATCTGGGGCAGCACATTCGTGGTAGTCAAGCAGGCGCTCGCCGATATCTCCACTGTTTACTTTTTGTTCTTGCGTTTTTCGCTGGCGAGCCTTTGCCTGTTAGCTCTGTTCGCTCCAGCTTTTCGCAAAATGCACTGGGTTGAAATCGGCCAAGGGCTGGGTGGCGGAGCAATTGCGGGTTTGTTCCTCTGGCTGGGCTACATTTTGCAGACGGTGGGTTTGAAATACACAACCGCCGGCAACTCGGGCTTTCTTACCGGGCTTTCTATTGTGCTGGTTCCGCTGATTGGGTCGGCGATCCTTCGTAAGCGGCCGAGTGGCCGCGAGGTCGCCGGCATTGCAATTGCTACGGGCGGCATGGTGGTGATGACACTGCCGTCGCTTTCGGCGCAGTTCACCATGAACCGCGGTGACCTGCTGACACTTGCCTGCGCGGCTGCGTTTGCTTGTCACCTCTTGACCGTGGGCTATTATTCGCTCCGCCAAAAAACCGAAGCGCTAGCGCTGGGGCAAATTGCCTGCGCGGCTACTCTCTCTGGACTTTCCTTGGGCCTTGAACCGCTGCGCATGACCCGGAGCCGGGCGGTTTGGGTGGCCATTGTTCTTACCGCCATTTTTGCGACCGCGGCGGCGTTCGCTTTGCAAACCTGGGCACAACGCTATACGACGCCCACACGTACGGCGCTGATTCTCGCCCTGGAACCTGTAGTCGCATTAATTACAGCCGTTTCCTTGGGTGGAGAAACGCTCACCCTGTATGCAGTAGCAGGTGGCGCTTTGATCTTGGCAGGAATTCTGACGGTGGAGTTGAAACCGGCGGTGGCAGCGTAGTCCCCGAGTTGGCGCTTGCGCCAGCCATGAGGAACCTGTAGCTTCCTAGAAAGCCTCTATACTAGAGATAACCAGTTCGAAAGGTTTTTCTGTGACACCCATTTTTGACAAGTTGAGGCAGCAGAAAGTGTTGAGTTTCGCGCTGCTGTTATTCACGCTCGTCTTGGGTATTGTGATCGGAAGCGTCATCAATACCGGCGTGAAGGCGGAACGCCAGAGTTCCGCGGTGGCACCCGACGCGACGCCGCTGACGGTTCCGTCACCGGAGCCTATTAGTAACGAGTTCAACAAGCTCACCAAGAAAGTGGAGCCGTCGGTGGTGTACATCGAATCGGACTACCTGCCTAAGCCTGGCGCGAAGCAGAGCCACAAGAGCGACGAGGACGAAGACGAAAACGACAGCCCGGAAGCGCCCAAGCAGAAAGACCCGTCAGAACTGTTCCGCCGTTTCTTCGGCAATTCGGAACCGCGCGCCTTCCGCTCAGAAGGATCGGGCACTGGTTTTGTGGTAGATAGAAACGGCTACATTCTTACCAACTATCACGTAGTGGAGAATGCCGATCGGATCAAAGTAAAATTAACCGGCGACGAAGCCGAATATCGCGGACGCGTGGTTGGCTTCGACAAAGAAACGGATTTGGCGGTTTTGAAAGTGGACGCGAAACGTTCGCTTACGCCCGTGCAAGTCGGTAACTCCGATGCGGTCCAGGTGGGAGACTGGGTGATTGCCATCGGATCACCTTTCGGCTTACAGGCGACAGTGACGGCAGGCATCATCAGCGCGCAACGCACCAGCCGCGACCTGCCTGGCTCGAGTTCGTTCCAAAACTTTCTGCAGACTGACGCGGCCATTAACCCAGGCAACAGCGGCGGCCCGCTGCTCAACATCCGCGGCGAAGTCATTGGCGTAAACACGATGATTGCCACGCGCGGCGGTTCTTACGAAGGCGTAGGTTTTGCTTTGCCCTCGAATATCGCGGCCAAAATTTACAACGACATTATTCGCGACGGGCGCGTCGTGCGCGGCTCGATTGGTGTAACGTTTAAGACCGAGAGTCAAGTGAGTACTCTTGAAGCTTTCGGCTTGGATCACGGCGTGATGGTGGATGTGGTGGCTGATTCCGGTCCCGCGGGCAAAGCGGGTATTCAGGTAGACGACATTATTACAGGGCTAAATGACAGGCCGGTGAAGGACGGGCCAGACCTGGTGAACCACGTAGCCGATATGCCCATCGGTTCGGAGGCTACGGTTACAGTGGATCGCAACGGCAAGCGCCTCGACTTCAAGGTGGCGATTGGCGAACGGTCGCAGGTTTGGAAGGGAAACCCGCAGATTACCGAATATGAGCGGAAGGATTCCGGGCCGCTACCTGCCTCGAATAAAACCCCCGCAGCCGGAAAGTTCGGCATCACCATACAGCGGCTAACCGAGAAGGAACGCCTGGATCTTTCCATTGAAGATAAGAGCGGTGTGAAAGTGGTGTCGGTTGACCCGGGCTCGTTTGCCGACGATATCGGCATGCTGGACGGCGACACAATTCTTTCTATAAATCGCATGCCCGTGATCACACCTGACGATGTGATGCGCCTGCAAGCTGGCTTCAAGCCGGGGCAGCCGATTGCGGTGCACGTGGCGCGGTCGCTATCGGGCGGCAAGCATGTTCAGCCCCAACGCTTGTACTTATCAGGCCGCTTGCCCAGCGAGTGAAAGCAAACCGGTTTACCTACGAGATTAGCGCCGTAGCGCGTTTGGCAAAATACGTGAGGACGAAATCCGCACCTGCTCGCCGGATGCTGGTCAACGATTCCAGAATCGTACGATCTAAATCGAGCCAGCCATTGTTCGCGGCCGCCATAATCATGCTGAATTCGCCGCTCACCTGATACGCGCCTAAGGGCACTTCAAAACGGTCGCGCGCTTGGCGAATGATATCGAGGTAGGCCATTGCGGGCTTGACCATGATCATATCGGCGCCTTCCTCCAGATCGAGCGCAATCTCGCGCATCGCTTCGCGGCCGTTGGCGGGGTCCATTTGATAACTCCGGCGGTCGCCAAACTGCGGCGCGGATTCGGCGGCTTCGCGAAAAGGTCCGTAAAAAGCGGAAGCGTATTTGGCGGCGTAGGAAAGAATCGGAGTATTGGTGTGGCCGGCGGCATCAAGCGCTTGCCGAATGGCTTGGACTCGGCCGTCCATCATGTCGCTGGGGGCAACGATGTCGGCTCCCGCGCAAACATGCGATACGGCCGTCTTCGCGAGCCACCCGAGGGTAGTGTCGTTATCCACCTGGCCATTCACATCGCCCTCTTTGATCCACCCGCAGTGGCCGTGGCTGGTGTATTCGCAATTGCAAACGTCGGTCATTATGAGCAGCCCGGGGACGTTTTTCTTGATCGCGCGAACGGCCCGTTGCGTGATGCCGTCTGGGTCATAAGCGCCGGAGGCTGTTTCGTCTTTATGGGCGGGGATGCCGAACAGAATGACACCACCTATACCGAGTTTCCGGCACTCCTCACATTCGCGCACAATGTTGTCGACAGACATCTGCGCATTGCCGGGCATCGAGAGAATTTCTTTGCGAATTCCTTGCCCTGGCACGACGAAGAGTGGAAGGATAAACTGCGAAGGCGCGAGCTGAGTCTCACGCACAAGACGGCGCAGCGATTCGGAAGAGCGCAAGCGGCGCAAACGTTGTATAGGGAAGGCCATGATTACTCTATAAGTTTATGAAACGCAGCGAGGCAAAGCGCTGGCTGATAAGCGGGAGAGTGCAGGGCGTGGGCTTTCGGTATTTCGTCCAGGCTAAGGCGACCGAGCTAGGGTTAAATGGTTGGGCGCGCAATCTGGATGATGGGCGGGTTGAAGTTTACGCGGCTGGCCCGCCTGAAAGATTGAGTGATCTAGCGGCGGCACTGCATATTGGCCCGCGCATGGCCGATGTACGGAGCGTGGAAGAGAGTGAGGAAGCTTTCCAGAAATTGGCGGGGTTTTCAGTGCGTTAGGAGTTCGAAAGCGCCGCCCTTTCACGGCGGCGTGCGCCCCAAAACCCAGCCTCCTTCAATTCACTGCATTTCCCCAAAAACGGTTAAGCAGCCAGCCACGTTGGCAGCACCCTACATTCCCGACAACCCGTTAATCGCTTCGTTTACTACTTGATTCATCTGCGACAGACACTGCTCAACCACCGTTGTTTCGCGCTTTGCCAGCGGCCAGTCTTGGCTGTCAACCGCCTCGCGCACACCCGGCACTGTCTTCACGCCATAACCCGTGTAGAAGCCGGGCGCGTAGATCTGATGCTTGTACCACTCGCGATTGGGCAGTCCTTCAGAACGCGTAAGCACGCGCTCGGTTTTGATGAGTGCCTGGTTCACCGCTTCGAAGCGCGCGCCATCCACACTGCCTTTCTGCATGGCCGCGGCTAGCAGCGAATCGTACTTCGCGCCATTCTGTTTCAGCGCTTCCAACTGCTTCGTAAGCCCCGCAAAATCGAGCGTTTGCCCCCTGCCCTTGGCCTCTTTCTGTATTTCATCCAGGTACGAGTTGACGGTGTTCGCAAAGTGGCTGAACTCAAACGGCAGCACCGATGAATCGGCAAGGCGCAGCAGCGCCGTGGCCGTGTATTGCGAGAGAGCCTTGCCATCGACAAAACTGCCATCTGAAAAATGCGTGTACCAATAGATGGAATCGTAAACCGAGTGGTAGATACCGCCTTTGGTCTGGCCGCCAAAACCGGCGTCCATACTAGCGACTCCTAGATAATCCAGGAAAGCAACATAATCCGACCCCGCGCCCAAAGCATTAATCGTGAACGAGGTCTTCTTCTTGCCGCTGGAAGGCGAAGGCTCATCGCTATCGTCGCTCGGTGGGCGATGGAGAGCGGCATCCGCCAGGTTCGTACCTGCGCCGGGCTGGGTTATCGCGCCCGCTACTTCGGCGGCAAAATCTTCTAACGTGTGTGAGCCGCTTACATGCAGCCAGCCTTTAGCGGAGCTATCGGAATTCAGATAAGCCACCGCCTTTTGCCTCAGCTCGTCCTGATGCTTTTCCGCCCATTCGGTGGAACCGAGAAGACCAAACTCCTCGCCGTCCCAGAGCGCAATCTTGATGGTGCGCTTTGGCTTCCACCCCTGCTTCTGTAGCGCTGCCAGAGAACGGGCCGTTTCCATCAGCGCAATGGCGCCGGAAATCGGATCGTCGGCACCGTTCACCCACGCATCATGATGATTGCCCGCGATGACCCATTCATCGGGTTCCACCGCGCCGGGGATGGTGGCAATAACATCGTAAAGCGGCCGAGTGGACCAATCGTAATCGGTCTTCATGTGCACACGCGTAGCGCCCGGACCCACGTGATACGTAATCCCCAAAGCGCCTCGCCACTCGCGCGGCGCCACTGGCCCAGTGAGTTGTTCGAGGATGGGCTGCGCATCGGCGTATGAAATGGGCAACACGGGAATCTTCATTAAGCTCTTGGCTTCGGCCATCGAGAGACGCTTCGAACCCTTTTCAGAAGCCCAACCGGGGGAGAGCGGATCGCCAGGATACAGCGGCATATCGAGCACGCTGCCGCGCTGCACGCCTTCAGCGGGGCGCATAGGGCCCTTGGGGAAAACATCGCCTTCGTAGTAGCCGTCTTCATGAGGATCGGAATAAATCAGGCAGGCGATGGCGCCGTGCTCGGCAGCCACCTTCACCTTGATGCCGCGCCAGCTCTTGCCATAACGCGCGATGACAATCTTGCCTTGGACATCGATGCCATGCTTGATAAGCCAGTCGTAATCGTCAGGGATGCCGAAGTTCACGTAGACGACCGAACCGGTAACATCGCCAGTCGCGCCATAGGCATTATAGGTGGGCAGTTGGTGAGCATCGCCGCTATTGGGATCTTCCGGGACGACCGGCTCTTTCAACTTCGCGACGTAGCGCTTGGGGCCGGTCACTTCCACCTGACGAACAGTGGGCGTGGGTAGAAGCGCTTCGAATTCTTCGATATGCGCGTCCAAGCCCCACTCTTTGAAATTGCCGAGGACATATTCGGCGACCACTTTGGACCGAGGCGATCCGGCGTTGTGCGGTTCGCCGGCCATGAAGTCCATGTACTTGCGCAAACGGCCGGTGTCGGGTACCGACTGAGCTTGCTTTTCGAAGCCCTGCTCATCTGCGATGTCTTTAGTAAGGAAGCCCCGCATGTGGGATGTTTCCTGAGAGAACGATTGGAATGGCAGCACTCCGGCTAGTGCTAGGGCACAAATAGGCTTCATTTCAGACCATTTTAGAACGGCAGCCTTCCGTCAATTCTCCATCACCACTTCGTGAAAGCGCTCCTCGTCGGCGCCGGGGGCTCTGTGTGCTTGATCGCTCGCCATAGAACGTCGTTCAGCTCATCATCATCTGCCCGGTCGGCGTCACTGAAATCCATGCGGGCCGATGCGCCTGTCCCTGAGCCATGGCCGGGATTCCGATCAGTGAGGGGGATCTTCGGGTTGATCACTGAATATGGCTGAGTGTTGGGAGATTGGCTGAAGCTGCCAAACATGGGGCGCGCGCCGGCATCGAAGTGAGTCATCGGCCGCATTCCGAGCGCAAGCTCCATAGTGCGCAGCACGCTGGTTTGGTTGTACATGGTGCTATCAGTCATGCCGCGGCGCGTGAAGGGCGAAATCACCCAGACCGGCGCCCGGTGGGAATCTACGTGATCAGGTCCGTTCTGCGCGTCGTCTTCAATAATAAAGATCGCAGTGGATGACCAGGCGTTACTGTGGGAGACGGCGTCTACCAGCATGCCCACTGCGTAATCATTATCCGCGTTATACGAGAGCGGGGTTAGTTTGCCCGCGGTCGCGCCCTGCGTATGATCATTTCCCATGCGCACGATAGACATCTGCGGCACTTTCTCACCGGCATCAAATTCCTTCCACTCTCGAATGAATTCCTTAGCGCGATCGACGTCCGCATATTCAAGATCGAAGCTGCGGTAATTCATGTCGACGTAGGGAGCTAGCGGCGGATCTTTCACGGCTGCAATTTGCTTCGGCCCGGTGACTTCTTTGAGCGGAATATTGGTATACCACTGGCCGTAATTGCGAATCGTAATGCCGGCCTGCAAAGCGTTATCCCAAATGTAGCCGGCCGGCGGCGTGTTAGCCGGTTCGCCGCCTTCAAAGTTGTATAGTTTACTGCGATGCCCATATTCACTCGGCCAGATCTTGGTAGTGTAATCAGGCGCGATGGCTGCGGAGGCCCAGTTGTGCCCGTCGGCGCTGACATCGGCATTTTCGTAAAAGTTGTCGTACAGAATGTAATCGCGCGCGAGTTGATGCAGATTGGGCGTCACCTCTTCGCCGAACAGCACCAGTGACTTATCCCCGTTCCCTTGACTCATGTCGCCCAGCACCTGGTCATAGGTGCGATTCTCCTTGATGATGTAGATCACGTGTTGAATGGGAGAAACATGCCCATCACGTTTCGCGAAGTAAGCGGTCTGCTCATCGGTTATGGGCTGATCGAGCAGTTCGTCTCTATAAGGTGAATTGTCGATCACAGTTTGTGTGAAGCCGGCGAGCTTCTCGTCATCGGGCATGGGCATGAACTGCGCGGCGCCTTTCTGGATGTGACCTACATATGCAACGGGCGCGCCCCCCTGCGCATGAAGCTGTGCTGCGCTCTTCATTGGATTTGGTCCGTTCGGATTGGGGTGACTGCCCAAACCTTTGCCGTTCAGGATGGCAAGTTCGCCGTTCTTGAGCACGGTGACAGCCGTGGGGTACCAACCGGTTGGGATGAATCCTTCCACACGGCTGTGAACAGCGGAAATGTCAATCTGCGCCACGGCGTTGGCATCGGAGCAAACGACGAAAAGCTTCGTGCCTTTTTCATCGGCGGCAAGGGCGGAGGGAGTCATGCCCAAGGGATGCATGGGAGAAGTAGAGACATTGAGCGCTTCGAGCCCGCTCAATTGGCCATCGGATGTAACTCCGAAGACGTAAGTATTGTTGGTATTGGCGGATGTTACGAAAACGCGGCCAGTATAGCTGCTCGACTGACCTTCTTCGGCGGCAGGAGGCTTGTCGATCCACAGCATATCCGTCGGATGTGCCCCAAGGCGGATCTTTGTAACCACCTTGCCGTCTTTGTCGTTATGCACGTAAATGGCACTCTCGCCCCAGGCAGTGACCAGCAGTTCATGGCCACTCGGTGCAACCATGATGCGGTAAGGGCGGCGGCCGGTTTTCCAACTCCCCAGGTATTTGCCTGCACTCACGTCCACGACCGCGATCTCGTCGCCGTATAGATTGCCGGCGTAAAGATAGTGGCCATCGTGCGACAATTCCACATCGCCAATCAGCGCATTTCCCTTGTTGGCCAGATCTTCCACCGCGGCTATCTCACGCTTGGCTGTAATCGCGCCGGTATCGGGATCGAGCGCAAACTCGAACACCTTGCCGGTGGTGCCGCCGCCCACATAAAACATGTCAGAGCGTGGATCGATGCGCAAGCCAAGCCACGCGTCGGCTACGGGTGTTTTGCTCAATTCGTTCTTGGAGGCAACGTCAATCACGCTGATGGTGGGCGGGTCATAACCGGCGTTCAGCACCAGCAGATACTTACCGTTCTTAGAAAGAGCGGAACTCATCGGGAAGGTGCCTACTTCCACCTGCTTCCCGGCGGGCCGAATGGTCCAGCCGCTATTCAATAGAAAGCCGCCATCAGGCAGCGGACCTACTTTTTGCTGGATGGCACGTTGGGAGGTGGCCAGGCGGATGACGAGTGTGCCGGCAATGAGCGCGAGCGAGACAAGCAGTATTTTCTTCATTCGGTGAACCTGTGAGCTATGGGGAACCGGCGGCCTACGCCGAACGCTTTCCGGGTAATGCGCAAGCCGGGCGCGGCCTGTTGGCGTTTGTATTCGTTGCGGTCGACTTTGCGCACGATGTCGCGCACCAGGTCTTCCGGGATTTTCAGTTGAGCGGCAATTTCCGGCACCGCTTGGTAGTGTTCGATGTAAGCCTCAAGAATTGCATCCAGCACGGGATATTCGGGCAGGCTGTCTGTGTCCTTCTGGTCGGGCCGCAATTCGGCGGAAGGCGGCTTAGTGAAAGTGTTTTCCGGAATGGCTGCCGGCCGCTCCTGCTCAAGAGCGCGCTTGTTGGCGATCCGCGAGAGACGGTAGACCATGGTTTTGGGAACGTCGCTTATAACCGCGAGGCCCCCGCACATATCCCCATACAGAGTGCAATAGCCAACCGCGATCTCGCTCTTGTTGCCGGTGGTTAAGACGAGCGAGCCGAACTTGTTGGAAAGCGCCATGAGCGTGACGCCGCGCAGCCGCGATTGCAGATTCTCTTCGGTAGTGTCCGGCAGGTAACCAGTGAAGAGAGGATTCAGCGTTCCGGCCATAGCGCAATAGCCGGCGTTGATCGAGACAACCTCAAACCGGATACCGAGATTGTGCGCGAGCGACCTTGCGTCTGTGAGGCTATGCTCCGACGAGTGAGGGCCAGGCATCCCGACGCCGATTACGTTTTCCTTGCCGATCGCCTCGACAGCGATAGCCGCGACGAGCGCCGAATCAATGCCGCCGCTGAGACCAACGAGCACACTGCGAAATCCGCATTTACGAATATAATCGCGCGTGCCGAGAACGAGAGCCTGGAATGCTGCGTCGTCATCCACCAGGTGATTGCTGTGATCGTCACCGCTGTTCGTCTCGGTGTCGAACAGAATCAGATCTTCTTCGAAAGACTTAGCGCGCGCTACGACTTCACCCGTTGCGGACATAGCAAAACTCGTGCCGTCGAAGATAAGTTGGTCATTGCCGCCCACCATGTGAACGTAAGCGACTGGCAGGCCAAAGCGTTTCGCGGTGGCGCGGAAGATATCTTCGCGTTCGTGACGCTTGCCGATATTCCAGGGAGACGCGTTGATGGAAACGATGAGTTCCGCGCCCTTATTGGCCAGCTCTTCAATCGGATCGCGCTGATAGCGGCGCTGTTGCCAAAACTGCTTGTCGTTCCAGCCGTCTTCACAAATGGCAATGGCGACTTTCGTGCCGCAGAGCTGGCAGAGTTCCTGCGATGTGCCCGGCAGGAAATAGCGCGCTTCGTCGAAAACGTCGTAGTTGGGCAGCAGCATCTTCACTTGCTTCAAGACGATGCGGCCGTCTTGGATCAAGGCGGCGGCATTCTGCGCGCGGATCGCGGCGTTTGCCGGCGAACGGGCCACGTACCCCAGAATCAGCGCGGTCTTTAGTTTCGCGCTTTGTTCTGCGAGACATTGGAGGACGGCGGCAGTGCGGTCTAGAAACGAGTGCTTTTCCACTAGATCGCGCGGAGGATAGCCAGTGAGAGCGAGTTCGGGAAAAACGGTGACATCGGCTCCGGATTCCTCGGCTCTGCCCGCAAATTCGAGAATCTTGGCGGCGTTCGCCTCCAGATCGCCTACCGTGTTGTTGATTTGAGCCAAGGCGAGGCGCATGTGAAGTAACCATTGTAAGCGGCGCGAGCAGCGCAAAATAGCAAGTCCATTGGGAAAGCCAGAAAACGAAACTTCACGCCTAAACGTCTAGTACCTATAAGATCTTATCCACCTGGCCAAAAGGCGCTAGGCTTAGGTTAGAGGGGAGGAAGGCAAAAATGCGCATGCTAATGAGATATTCCCTGTTGGCGGTGACTGCCGCCGGTTTCCTGGCGGCTCAACATGGCGGAGGTGGTGGCCATTCTGGCGGCGGTGGCGGCGGCCACGTTAGCAGTGGCGGCGGAGGCTTTCACTCTTCGTCTCGGTCATCCGCGGTTAATTCTGGCCGCGCAGTTTCTCCCGGCCCCGTGGCCCGGCAACCTTACATATCCGGCTTCCCCAGTAGCAGCGCGCGAGTTTACAGCAACCAGCTCCACTATGGCTATGGCTGGCGACCGACGACGGGAGCACGCCCCGTTTTCGGTTACCCTCCCATTCGTCGGCCGGTGCTTTGGGGTCTTTACGGCTTCGGGTTTTATCCCGGTTTCGGTTTTGGTTACTACGGCAACGATGGGTATGACCCCTACTATGATTCGGGGCCACAAGTCCCCTACGCTCCCGATCAGTACGCGCCGTACGCAGCTATGCCCGATCCTAACGTCGAAACAGGGCCTGGATATTACTATCCGCCCATTCCTTACGATGCGGGTCCGCAGCAACCGATGCCTAACTACCCTGTCCCCGAGCCGCCTGCCACCCCAATCGTTCTGATTCTGAAGAGCGGCCAGAAGCTCGAAGTGCAAAACTACGCCATCATGAATGGTGTTTTCTGGGATTTCACTAAGCAAAACAGCAAGCGCATTCTGCTGGCGGACATCGATTATCCCGCCTCCGCTAAAGCTACTGAGGACGTGGGTGGATCGCTCCCAGAAGAGTCTTTCGCAGCAAATTCAAGGTAAACTGCGTGGCCAAGGTGCGATTGCGGTAACGGTCCGCGCCGTGCCGTATGCGCGTGCAACGTGAGGCGCCGTTGGGTCCGGCAATCGCCAGGTACATTGTGCCCACCGGATCGGTCTCCGTCCCGCCGCTCGGCCCCGCATAGCCAGTAGTGGCCACGCCGTAAGTAGCTCCGCTTAATCGCCGCGCGGCTTCGGCCATGGCGAGAGCTACTGGTTCACTGACCGCCGTGTGTTCCGCAAGCAACTCCTCCGGTATGCCGAGAATCGCGTGTTTTTGTTGATCCGTATAGGTGACGTAGCCTGCGATGAAATAGTCGGAACTCCCAGGCGCGTCCGTCAGGCGCGACGCAATCGTGCCGCCGGTGCAACTCTCTGCCGTCGCAACAGTGGCGTGCCTCTCGCGCAGCAGCCGGCCAACAGTGAGCTCTAGTGTATCTTCGTTGTCGGTGCTGTAAACCCGATCACCCAACAATTCGGCAATTGGATCACCGACTTCTTTTAGCAGGGCATCCGCCTCTTCTTCCGTGCTGCCTTGGGCGCGCAGATGAACCCACAGATCGCCAATCGAGGAGAGAACCGTTGTGACGGGATTGGTGTACTTGGTGTAAACGGGCGCAATCAGCGTATCCAAGTCGGATTCGCCGATGCCCGTGATGCGGAAGCTGCGAACTTTGATCGCTTGCGGGGGCAACAGCGGCTTCAAGCGCGCCAAAAGTTCGCGCTCCATCATCGGTTTCAGTTCGCGCGGTGGTCCAGGCAGCAGCGCCAAAGCGCCACGCCGCGTCAGCAGAAATTGGCCGGGCGCCGTGCCATTCGGATTCGGCAATGCTTCTGCGCCTTCAATCAAGTAAGTTTGCCGCAAATTATTTTGCGCCATTGGCCGGTTGATCTGGCGGAAACGCGCCGCCAAAATTGCTTCCTGTTCGGCGGAATGTTCCAATTTGCGTCCCAGCGCCGCGGCTGCTGCATCGCGCGTCACGTCGTCTTCCGTCGGGCCTAAACCGCCAATCAGAACGACAATATCAGCCCGTTCCAGCGCTCGCCGGATCGCATCGGTCAGCCGTTCGCGGTCATCCCCGATAACTTGCTTGGTGAACACTTCCACGCCCAGCATATTCAAGCTCTCCGTAACGATGAGCGAGTTCGTATCCACGCGCTGCGGCGTGAGAAGCTCGCTGCCGATAGCGATAATTTCCGCTAGCTTCGGCGGCGGGGCCGAGGAAGGTGTCGACATGGTTGTTGTGATCTTATGATCTTAAATTAACGCCCAACCGCCAATGCCCACATCCACCCTGAAAAGAGCGTTTTGCGTGGTTACAACCATGGCGCGTGATGGCGTAAACGCCAAACCCACAATGCTGGGGCCAGACAGAAACTGCTCAGGCTTACGGTCTAGCCCAAAGCGAATAATGCCGCGGCGGCCCGAAATTGATCCGGCTACGTACAACCGCCCTTCGGAATCAAACGCCATGCCTTGTGGCCGGCCAAGTCCGCGGTAGTACATTTCGACTTCGCCTGCTTTCGAAATGCGATGCACCGCGTCGAAGCTCGAAGTAGTCGGGCCAGTCACGTACAAATAGTCTTCCGGACCGAACGCCAAATGATAGGCGGCGATGGAGGGCTCTAGCGTTGCGAATACATAAATCTGGCGTGAGCGGCTAATCTTGAACACCGTGCCGCTGCGGTCGCCAACATACAGATTTTCGTCGCGATCAAACGCAATACCTGTGGCCACTCCCATGCCTTCCGCATAAACCGACATATTGCCGCCTGGGGTGATTTGATAGATGATGCCGTCATGCCGGCCAGATGCATAGAGCAATCCGTCGCGGTCGAACGCCAGCCCCGTGGCATTCATCAAATCTGTGACAAACGGCCGCGTCGCATAGCTGGTATCGGTCTTGTAAATCGACACCGGTGCTTTATGACCGCGCGAACCGCTAAATGTAGTGTAGACATTGCCTTCGCGATCGACGGCTGGGTTGGCCACCGGGTGCAGGCTCTCAGCAATCTGAATACCCAGGTGCGTTTCATGTGTGGCGCTGGCGGCACCGCCGGCCCACACTTGTACTTCTCCCACGATGGCCGCATCCGGAACGCGCGCGATGATATACGAATCGCCGGCTACAATCAGATGCGCTTTCTGGTTCCCCAAACGCACCGTGGGTAGACCGCCGTTGGCGAGGTGTTCTCCCCGAATATGCAATTCGCCGCCGGTAATTGCGGCGGCTGGTTCGACTCTTGCAATCACCGGACCCGCCGGGGACTGCTGCGCCCCGTGTTGTTTTGTCGCCATACTAGTAAAATCCCAAACTACCACTTACAGATAGAACAATCGCGCCATACACGCCGGCGCCCAGATCGTCCACCACAATTCCCGTGCCTTCCGGTAGGTTTTCCAGGCGGCGGATCGGCCATGGCTTCCAAATGTCAAACAGCCGAAACAGCAAAAAACCAGCCAAAAATGTCTTCCAATTTAACGTGGAGGCACCCAGCAGCGTCAACCATTGCCCCAATACTTCGTCCACCACTACCATGCCAGGATCTTCCTTGTTGAGTAGGCGCGCCGTACGCGTGGATGCCCAGATAGCCGGCAAGAGAAGAATCACCACCAGCACCGCCAACGTAATGCGGCCGGCGCCCAACCATTTGTGAAGCCCGGCGGCAATCAGCACCGCCGCCAAGGAACCAGCAGTGCCCGGGCCCCAGGGAAAATAGCCGCAGCCGAACCACGTAGCCAGCGCGAGCGCAAGCCGGTTCACCGCGCTTGGCCTTCGTCGTTCTCTTCTTCTGTGAATTCGCTCTGGTGTGTGGGTGTGGAGACCTTGTAAGTCTCATCAGCCCAGTTACCCAAATCGATGATGCGGCAGCGTTTACTGCAGAAGGGCATTTCAGGGCCGTCGATCGGGATTTCTTTTTTACAAATTGGGCAACGCACGGTTCTTCTATTATCGAACGGGAATGCCGTGCGCGCGGACGGGCTGCCCGCTTAGAATAGGAAACGGATTGATGGCGCGCCCCGCCGCCTGCCATCGGTTCTCTGGCGCGTCCGTCAGGTGCCCGATCAAGTCATAATCATGCGCTTCGGTCACGCGGAGCATGCGCATTTCGCCTGGCCGCGGTTCGCCGGGCTCCGCGTCATTGATATAGCAAACGCCGTCAATCTCGGGCGCCTGCGTGGCCAATCGCGCTTCCCAAAGAAGATCGGTTTCTTTCGACGGGCCTTCAATCAGAACTGGAAACTCGCTGCCAATCAGCCGCTTGTTGCGCTTGAGCGAAATGCGCCGCTGCACCGCCATCAGCTTGCGCTTGCGTTGGTAAGTAGTGCGTTTATCCACCTTCGCGTCCAACGCGAAACTTTTACTGGTTTCCTCATCGCTGTAAGAGAACACACCCAGCCGGTCAAACTGCGCGGTTTCCACAAACTGGCACAGTTCTTGAAAATCGGCTTCGGTCTCACCCGGGAAGCCGACAATCATGCTTGTACGAATCGCCACGCCCGGAATCGTGGCGCGAATGCGTTCCAGCAGCTTTAGAAAAATATCGGCGTTCGCCCCGCGCTTCATGCGCTTTAACACCGCGCCGCTCGCATGCTGCAGCGGCATATCGATGTACTTGACCAGCGATTCGTGCGCAGCAATTGTATCGAGCAACTTCTGCGTAACCTTGTTCGGATACGCGTACAGGAAACGCACCCACTTCGGTAACTCGCTTGGAATTTGTGCCAGCCGCGCCAGCAATTCCGCCAGCCCGTCTTTCAATCCGAGATCTTCGCCATAGCAAGTCGTGTCTTGGCCAATCAAGTTGATCTCGCGCACGCCCATGGCGAACATCCGCGTCGCTTCGTTGATGACACTTTCAAATCGCCGGCTGCGAAAATTGCCGCGAAACTGCGGAATGATGCAAAAGGAACAAGGATGATCGCAACCCTCAGCAATCTTAATGTAAGCCGAATGCCGCGGCGTGGTGAAAACGCGCTCTGTCAGATCGTGATAAAGATAAGGGCCCACCGGCATTTGCTTCGGCTCCAGCCCCTCACACAACGCCGTGATTTTTTCGAGCTCGTTCGTGCCCAGTACCGCATCCACATCGGGAATATTCTTCTGGATGTCCGCGCGAAAGCGTTCCACGAGGCAACCGGCCACCACCAACCGCTGCGCCTTGCCGGTCTTCTTGTATTCCGCCATCTCAAGAATCGTATCCACCGATTCCTGCTTCGCCGGATCAATAAAACTGCAAGTGTTGACAACAATGACGTCCGCCTCCGCCGGTTGCGGCGTGAGTTCGTGGCCATCTGCCACCAGTCGGCCCATCATTACCTCGGTATCAACCAGGTTCTTTGGGCAGCCGAGACTTACAAATCCTATCTTCAAAAGGGTATCGATTCTTTGCTTTGCGGAAAGCGGCCTGAAGGCCTAAGTGAACTTCCAGAATAACACTTTAATTAAACGCTGCGACTCCAAACCTCAAACCTGGGGACAGCCCGCATGTTTCCGGTTTTGCTCGGATCAAAAGCCTCAAAAAATGCAAAAATGGCAAAAATGGGGTCAGACGAGATTAGGGAGATTGGGTAGGGTCTTGAGTGCCAGGCCAATGGTAGCCGAACTCAGTGATATTTTTTCGGGCCATTTCGATGCTTCCATGGGCCGGTCGGCCCTTTTGTTCGTGGCTTAATCGTCGTCGTGCTGCGACGACAGGCTCGCGAGGACGGTCATATCCTCCAACGTTGTGATATCGCCGACCGGTGCTCCTTTGCTCGTTACGATTTCGCGCAAGAGGCGGCGTATGATTTTGCCGCTGCGGGTTTTCGGTAACGCGTCGGTGAAGCGGATTTCTTCCGGGCGGGCAAAGGGTCCGATTTCGTGACCAACGAACTGGCGTAGCTCTTGCTGCAGCGCTTTATGGTCCCATTCGCCTTTTTTGAGGGTGACAAAGGCGCAGACAGCTTGGCCGGAAATCTCATGCGGCTTGCCCACAACAGCCGCCTCGGCGACAGCCGGATGATGCACCAGAGCCGATTCGATTTCCATGGTGCTCAGACGGTGGCCACTGACGTTCATAACATCGTCCACCCGGCCCAGAACCCAGTAGTATCCATCGTCGTCGCGACGGGCGGCGTCGCCGGTAAAATACGAACCCGGCACACGCGACCAATACTGTTCTTCAAAGCGTTTTGGATCGCCCCAGACGGTGCGCACCATGCTCGGCCAAGGCTGCTTGATGATGAGATAACCTTCACGGTTATTGCCCACCTCGATACCTTTGGTATCAACCACTTCTACGATAATGCCCGGCAGGGGGAGAGTGGCTGAACCAGGTTTAGCAGGCACGGCTCCGGGCATAGGAGAGATCATGATTGCGCCCGTCTCCGTTTGCCACCAGGTGTCGACGATGGGGCACCTCTCTTTGCCGATGACTTTGTAGAACCACTGCCAAGCCGCAGGATTGATAGGTTCTCCCACCGAACCTAGCAAACGGAGGCTCGATAGATCGTGCTTATTGGGCCAATCATCGCCCTGCCGGATCAGTGCGCGAATAGCCGTGGGAGAAGTGTAGAAAATGGAAACCTTGTGTCTTTCAATAATGTCCCAAAAGCGATCGAAGGCGGGGAAATCGGGTGAGCCTTCATAGAGGACGCTGGTTGCACCGGCACTGAGCGGGCCGTAAACGATATAGCTGTGTCCGGTGACCCAGCCAATATCGGCGGTGCACCAGTAAACGTCCTCCGGGCTAAGATCGAACACCCACTTCATGGTCATTGTCGCTTGCAGAAGGTAGCCGCCGGTCGTGTGCAGAATGCCCTTGGGCTTGCCGGTGGTGCCGGATGTGTAAAGAACGAAGAGAGGATGTTCGGGATCGAGCTCTTCCGCCGGACAGTTCTCGGCTTCTTGCGCATTGAGTTTCTGGTCGAGCTCGTGCCACCATAAATCGCGGCCGGCTGTCATGGGAATGTCCGACCCGGTGCGCTTATAAACAACAACATTGCGCACGTTGGGGCATTCTTCGAGCGATTCGTCCACTGCGCCCTTAAGAGCCACCTCTTTGCCCCGACGCCAGCCGCCATCGGCCGTAATGACGAGCGTGGCGTCCAGATCCTGCGCGCGCGCTTTCAATGCTTCTGCCGAAAATCCACCGAACACCACGCTATGTGTGATGCCCAGACGCGCACAGGCGAGCAGCGCTATGGGCAGTTCGGGAATCATGGGCATGTAGATAATCGCGCGATCGCCCGCTTTGTAACCCAGTTGCTTAATCACGCTGGCAAAACGGCACACTAAGCGGTGCAATTCCTGGTAACTGATGATGCGCTGGTCGCCCGGTTCACCTTCGAAGACGATGGCGGTTTTGGCGGAACGGCCGGCAGCCACGTGGCGGTCAAGGCAGTTGTAACTTGCGTTGATTTTGCCACCCGTAAACCATTTGGCGAAGGGAGGATTCCATTCTAGGCCTTTGGTGAACGGCTTGAACCAGGAAAGCTCTTTCTGGGCCAGCTCCGACCAGAATTTCTCCGGATCGGCCTTGGCCTGTTCGTAGAGCGCGCGGTAAGCTTCAAGGCCTTGCACATGTGCGCGCTTGACGAAATCGTCACTAGGAGGATAAGTTGTCATAGTATTTCTTCTTTTGCGGTTACGGGGTCGTTCTTTGCAGGCGAGGGTATTGTATATCAAACCCAACATTGTTCCGCTAATGGGGAATGTGCAAAATGGTAACCATAAACCCATGACCCGCAGAGAGAGTTTTCTTGCCGTGGCTGCCCCAGTTGCAGCCGGACTAGCTGCACCTTCCAGTAAATTGAATGTACTTTGCGTTGGCGGACATCCCGACGACCCGGAGACCGGCTGTGGCGCTACCCTTGCCCGCTACTCCGCGCGCGGACATAACGTCACAATCATTTATCTCACGCGGGGAGAAGCGGGCATTGCAGGTAAGACACACGACGAGGCGGCTCGCATCCGCACCGAAGAGGCCTCGAACGCTTGCCGCGTTCTAGGCGCAAAGCCTGTCTTTGCCGGCCAGATAGACGGGTCCAGCGAGATCAGCAATGCCCGTTATGAAGCGTTTGAGCGCCTCTTGAATGCGCAGCAGCCGCACATCGTCTTTACGCACTGGCCTGTGGACACTCATCGCGACCACTGCGCAGCCTCTCTGCTGACCCACCAGGCTTGGTACCGCGGCGGCAAGAAATACGCCCTCGTCTATTTTGAAGTATTGAGCGGTGAACAGACCCAGCAGTTTTCTCCTAACTTCTACGTCGATGTATCGGAAACCTGGGAGAAAAAGAAGGAGGCTTGCTTCATGCACGCCAGCCAAGGACCGGCCGAATTCTATGCATATCACGAGGAGATGGAGCGTTTCCGTGGCCTGGAATATCGCTGCAAACGAGCCGAAGCCTTCATTGTCCATGCACAGAGCCCGCACCCGCCGTTAGCCTGGTGAAGACTCACCGCGCCATCTTGCTCTTACCTGACTCACGGAAAATTTAGGTGAGCGCGTTGAGGGAGTTTGGACTCGATTGTCGCTTTCCTGTGTGAGCGGATACACNNCCGTTTGGTTGTGGCGGCGTTCAGTATTGTTGGCTTTGCCGGGGGTCCCGCTGCCGCATCCACTGTCAGTTACACGTTCTCACAAGGTGGCTGGTCAGATGCAGCGGGTGATACCGGCACGTTAACAGGATCATTTACTGGGACACCGGAGTCAGGTGGCGACCTTCAATTGGCAGACTTGACAAGCTTCACCGCCGATTTTCATGAGACCGGACCGTTGGGTGCCAACTCATTTATTTTCAACCTGGTCGATACCACAGGTTTTTCGTACGATCCGACGAACGGCCTCGAATTTGCCGCGGGCAGCGCAGCCTCTGACATACAGCTTTGTTCTGGCGGATCCGATACCAACGCCGTTTGTTTCGGCATCAGCCCCACCAGCGGTTTAGCAGTTGACGCTTTCGGCTTCTTTGACGATCTGCCCGATTTCGGACAAACGACAACCAAAATGGACGCAACCGTGACGCAAGTTTCAAGCACACCCGAGCCGGGAAGCACTGGTCTGGTGGCCGCCGCCGGTGTAGCTCTTCTCGGAGTCGGCGTCTTCAGAAGGCGCCGTTTCGCTCATCAAAGCTGATCCGGATGTCACTCGGGATCCCTTCGAATCCTACCGCCGCTAGTTTACTCGAGTTGCCAAGCTTTTACCCAGTCAACGTAGAGGTCCAACTTTGTCGCGGTAACGCCCGTGGTATCGTTTAGAGTCCAGTTCGCCCCGAGCTGCGCATTAAACAAAATGTAATAATTCTGTTTGTCGAAGATCGGGTAAGTAGCCGCGGAAAGAACGGGCGAATTGTCGAAGTACCAAGTAACCTTGCCCGGAACCCACAGCACCCCATAGGTGTGCCATTGAGAGAAATCAACGCTGGGCATAGCGTAATAGTTGCAGCAGTTATTGTTCTGAACGTCTACGGTTGTTCCATTCGTCGTCACCTGGTCATGAATCGTGCCGAAATAGGTGTGCATATTGTAAGCTTCGGCTTGACCCTCAAACACATCCAGTTCTCCGTTCTCACTCGCACCCCAGATTCCTTGAACTGGCAGCAATAGGAAAGATGGCCAAGCTCCCTGGCTCACATCCCACTTCATCCGCGCTTCGAAGTACCCGTAGCGNNCGATGGAACACGAGGCGATAGTTGTATCCGGGCGGTTCTGCCCCTTCGTCCATGCCAAATCCAGAACTGACGAGCTGACGGAAGCGTTAAACGGACTCGTGGGTGTTGTCTCCCAAAAAAAGCCCTCGTACCAAGTGGCCTCGTTCGTTGAGGTCGACGAAAGATCTAAGTTCGTAAAATCATCGTAAAATACCAGAGAATAGCCGGCCGCTTGGGTTGGCGGAGTCGGCGCGCTTGCTTTTGATCTGATAGCAAACGCCAAAAGAATCAAAGACATAAGGGTGATTGCTCTAATTTGCATCTAGTCTCCTGCAGAAATGAATTCGAATCTCGAAAAATGCAGCCGACTTTCATTAGCCGGACAGTAACCGCCATTGACTCCCCGCTTTGTCGATTAGTTTCGAATTTTTTTACCCGGCTAGGCTGACCTCGCGCACCTAGAGGCTCAGGGCGGCGTCAGTCGAGGGGCCGTTGCGGCTTTCGTTCAATCGTAATTCTGGCGGTGGGCGTCATTTGCGCACCCCACAACAGCTTGTAAGGTTCGTTGCCCCGCAAGAAATTCCAAGCGCGCCAACCTTGTTGGAAAGAGTGGCGCAGAGATTCAAACAAAAGCAAGCGGCCGAAACCGAGCGCTTCGAATTCAGGGTCGTGCCCGCCGGCAAAAGCGTAAACAGTGTTGCGATGAACGAACGCCAGCGTGGCCGCCACAAGTTTGCGGTTGTGGCGCAAACCAAACACACGTAGCATGTCCGCATCGTCGAAGACTCTGGCTAAATCGGCAAGAAATGCCGCGGAACCGTCTTTAGCATGTGCGAAGGTGGCGGCTTGCTCGCCTTGCAAGCGAATCACGGCATTCACAAATTCGGGATCGGCCTGCGTGACGACTTCAAAGCGCGGCCGGTCGGCAACGCTGGCCGTGTCCAGGTACTTCAGGAAATTGCGGCGAAGAGAGAACGACCGGCCTTCCCAATACTGCTGAAACGTCCCCTGGATCGGCGCTTGAGACCATTCGCTATCGGGCGCGGCTTTCAGTTCGAATCGATCGTCCAATTGCAAACCAGCCAACGGAGAGTTGGATTCCACGTCGCGCCAATCGCACGTTTCCCAGGCGTTGTTGGCCAGCAAGTGGCCTTTCAGCAGATTCGTCACTTCCGTGCGCTGCCGGGGCGCAATGGGCGGTTCCAGATAGCTGGCGATGCCGGAGGCCATCAACTTCAACGTCCGGCGGCCTTGCTCTTCTGTCTGATAACACGGAATAATTCCGACAAGCGTATCAAGACTGCGGAACAGCATGACGTGCAGCCGGCCTTCGCCAAAGTGCCGCCACCAGGTGAGCTGCCATTCGGGCAGCTGAAAGGGCGTAACTCGTTCCAGGCCAGAAGCAAAACGGGTCCACTCGCTCTTAATCTGGTCCAGGTGCGCGAGTTCGCGCACGACTTCGAGTGTTAAGGGAGTGACCAGCAAACGCCGTTCCGGCTTCATTCAGACTTGACTATAAGAGTATCGAATCAGCGGATTCTGTTAAACTAGAAGTTCCCACCTCGTTCGATCCCATGATTTCTGTAAGCAATGTAAGTATGCGCTACGGCGCTAAAATTCTGTTCGAAGACGTGACCACCGCATTTCTACCGGAGCGGCGGTACGGTCTAACTGGCCCGAACGGCGCCGGCAAAACGACGTTCATGAAGCTGCTGTCTGGTGAACTGGAGCCCCAAAAAGGAACCGTGGTGCGGCCCAAGAAGCTCGGTATTTTGCGCCAGGACCAGTTTGCGTTCGACAAGTTCCGCGTGGTCGACACCGTGATCATGGGCAATTTGCCTTTGTGGAAAGCGTTAGCCGAACGCGAAGAGCTTTATGCTAAGGCCGATCTAACCGACGAAGACGGCATGCGCCTGGGCGAATTGGAAGGCGTTGTTTCAGAAGAAGATGGCTACACGGCGGAATCGGACGCTGCCGTGTTGCTGGATGGTTTGGATATTTCGGAACCGTATCACAACCGGCTCATGAGCGAAATGCAGGGCGGCCAGAAGGTTCGCGTGCTGTTGGCGCAAGCGCTCTTTGGGCATCCGCAAGCGTTGCTTTTAGACGAGCCGACTAACTATCTCGATCTTGAATCGATCCACTGGCTGCAGAATTTCCTGACGCATTACAGTGGCACGCTAATCACGATTTCGCATGACCGCCATTTTCTGAATAGTGTGACCACGCATACCGCCGATATCGATTACCAAACGATCATCACCTATACCGGCGGCTATGACGACATGGTGTTGCAGAAGACACAGGTGCGGTCGCGGATTGAATCGGAGAATGCGCAGCGCGAAAAGAAGATTGCGCAGTTGAATGAGTTTATCGCGCGGTTCTCTGCGGGTACGCGCGCCAGCCAAGTGACTTCGCGTAAGAAGGAAGTGGAGCGGCTCGAGACGAAGGAACTGGCGCGTTCGAATATTGCGCGCCCTTTCATTCGCTTTGAGATGGAGCGGCCGTCAGGCCGGAACGCCTTCCAATTCAAAGATGTGACGAAGGGGTACCCGGGGCTCCCGGTGATCAAGAACTTCAGCGCATCAGTACAACGAGGCGAAAAAATTGCTCTGATGGGCCGCAACGGCGCGGGTAAGACGACGCTGCTGAAGGCGCTGCTGGCGAATGCGCCGGGTGTGGACGAGAAAGATGTCGGTCTTGATTCCGGCACCGTCACATGGGGGCATGAAGTGCAAGTGGGATACTTCGCGCAAGATCACCGCGAAGCGATTACCAACGGCATGACGATCTCCGATTGGCTGCATAATTTCGATCCACAGGCTGCGCGCGAAGAGATTCGCGGGTTGCTGGGGCAAATGTTGTTTACCGGCGAAGAGGGCATGAAGAAGACCGAGGCGCTGTCGGGCGGCGAAGCGGCGCGCATGATGTTCTGCAAAATTATGCTGCAGAAACCGAATATTCTGGTTTTCGACGAACCGACGAACCACCTTGACCTGGAAGCGATTAACGCTTTGAACATCGCGCTCCAGAAGTTCGAAGGCACGGTGCTGCTGGTGACGCATGACGAAGATCTGGTGGACGAAGTAGCCACGAGGATCTGGCATTTCGACCACGGCAAGGTGCAGGATTTTGCGGGAACTTACGAAGAGTTTTCTTCGGCGGTGGCGCGCTGAGCCCGCCGCGTCGCAACGAAGCAGGTGGTGCGAAATTGCTCCAATCCCTCTTCGTATTTTGGGATTCTGTGTAGGCGTCCGAAGGCTGTAACACGTGCCAAGCGCATTCCTCGCGCGGCAAAAAAGTTGAAGAAATCACGGACAAACGTCCGCGAATCCACATTGCAACCCCCAAATTCAAAGCTCACCATTGAGATCTGCGCGCGCCCGAACATCTGTGATGAGCCTTTGAGCACTGCGAGTTCGTGACCTTCGACGTCGAGTTTTAACAGGTCGATGTGCTCGATGCCGTGGACGTCGCAGTAATGATCCAAGGTGTCGACTGGCACGAGTTCACTCTGAGTCAACGGATGGCCATGGTGCTCAATTTTGCGCGGATAGAGCGAACTGAGTTCTGAGCCGGGCACGTCATAATACAGCGTCCGTTGGCCCGGTTCACTGCCGAGAGCTAAATTGTTGAGGACTACGTTTCTTCTTCCTCCGAAGCGTTTCGTTAGTTCTGCAAAGGCTGCGGTGCTCGGTTCGAAGGCGTGGATGTCCGCCGGTTGCTTTAGCGCCAATTGCAAATAATGGCCGCGATTGGCGCCCACGTCGAAGATAACCAGCGGTGGCTGGCGAGACTTCAAATTCTTGAGGACCGCTTTGTCGGCTCTTGCGGCAGCGCCGATTCCTTGGACATACTGGGTTAGCTTCACGGCTTTGCAGAGAAGCCGTTGAATCATTGCTGACGTTCCACGGAAACAGAGCGAAGCGTAATTTTTCCGCTCGGCCTTACGCGACCCGCCGGGCGGTCGTATTCCAGTGCGAGCACAAACGATTTGACATTGGGAGGGGCGACGAACTCCCATTCCTGCGGAGTATCGAGCAGATCTTTGGAACTGATCTCGGCGGCCTCACTATTCACTGGTCTTAGGTGCCAAGCTAAGCCCATGCCCGGTGGAATCCCCTCTGCTTCGGCCTTCCATTGCAGTTTATACAGAAAGCCCGGTTCCACCGCGACATATTGGCGCAGCAGCAAGCAATGTTCAGCCTGATCGCCGGTCAGCCCAATATCGACAGAAGGCTCATCGGCAAATTGATCGATATGAACTCCTTCCGTTTCGAGTGATGCCCAATCAAAACCGTGACCGTAGAACGGTAGACGGAAATCCCCGTTTGTCAGCGGATGGTTGGCATCGGGTACGTTGTGGGCAATCCAGCGGCCATCGCGGAGGGTAGTCCAGATTTGCAGAGCCGTGTGCAGATCGCCGCTGGCGAGGACGTGATCGAGCGATGAGGCAATGAGATCGTCGCGGCCCCAGCCACGCGGGTCGTCGTTTCCCACCAGACTTACCAGGCGCTGCACAATGGGCGGAATGGCGGCATATTGCTGACTGTTCGACAAGAACCAAGTGTATTGGATGAGCGCGCGAGGGCGGTCGGGTATAACCGCGGAAAGGCGCTGCGCATCTTGGCTCATCAACCACATCTGCGTGAAAACAGGGCTGCCGTCAAAGGGCGAAATCTTAAGCGTTTCGTTCGCCCAGTGGAAGAACTCACTGGCGCTTTGCCGGCGGAAATAGTAGTTGGTAAGCGTCGATTTAGGCTCGAACATGTGGTTCACCGCCGCGGCTTTCAAAAAGTATGTTTCGGCTGATTTGACGTCTCCCTGGTTGATCTCGGAAAATAAGCCGAGTTGGATCAAGGACTCGTAGTCGAACGGGTTCAGTGCTACTGCTCTTTTCAGCAACGGGATTCGCTCACTGGTGTTCCACGCGGCCCAACGCGCCACATACTCCGATTTATAAGGAACAAGTTGGACAGCGGCTTGAACGGAAGAAGCCGTATCGTGGTTAAAGAGATGCTCGGCCCACCCCAGAATCGCGGAGTAGCACGCCCCTGCAATGGCGCCTGCAATGAGCAGGTAGCGGATATAGAACGCAGCCGCCGATTTCATCTCACTCACCCGGCCGAGTGCGGCTCACCAGTACGGCGGCCTGAGCCTCACACGAACGGCCCTCTCCCACGGGCCCAACCTTTTCCGCTGTCTTGAATTTCACACCGACGCAACCGGGGGGAAGGCTCAACACGCGCGCCAAGTTATCGCGAATGGCGGCACGGAAGTCCTTTAACTTGGGCCGTTCCAGAATGATCGTGGTATCGACATTGGCGATGGCATAGCCTCTCTGGCCGATCAGTTGCATCGCCTGCCGCAAAAATGTTTCGCTGTCCGCGTCCTTCCATTCGGCCGCCGTGTCGGGAAAATGCATGCCGATATCGCCCAGTCCTAACGAGCCGAGCAATGCGTCCGTGACTGCGTGAAAAAGAACATCGGCGTCGGAATGTCCCGCCAAACCGAACTCGCTAGGGATTGTGATGCCGCCTAAAATCAACGGGCGCCCGGCTTCGATTTGATGCGAGTCCCAGCCTTGTCCAATGCGGAACTGGGTTAGAGCGGTTTGGTCCATTCAGCTAAGAAATTTCGAGAGGCGAACCTTCGAGCGCCAAGTACAGCCGCGCCAGATCCATGTCGGAGGGTTTGGTGATCTTAATATTGCGGTCGCTGCCCATAACCACGGATACTTCCACTTCTTCCAGGCGTTCTATTAAGGATGATTCGTCGGTACCGACGAAGAGATCCTGACGCGCTTTCTCAAAAGCCTGTCGCAGCAACTTCAGCCGGAACACCTGCGGCGTCTGGGTGAGAATCAGCCGCTCACGCGGCAAAGTGGCGCGCACTTTATTGCGATGCACTTGCTTGACCGTATCGACCGGTACAATGCCGACAATCGCGGCGCCGGTCTGATGCGCTTCCTGAATCACTTTCTCAATCACGTCGCGGCTCACGAACGGCCGGACGGCATCGTGAACAGCAACCAGATCGATATCGTCTTTGATAGAGGCGAGCGCATTCTCCACCGATTGTTGACGCGATTCGCCGCCTTCCACCGATCGTACCGACGCGCCCAGTCCTTGGCCCTTGAATAACTCTCTGGCCCAATCCATATCATCGCCGCGCAACGCCACGACGATTTCGGTGACCAGCGGAGAACTCACGAACTTCCGGATGGTGTGAATGAGGATGGGCGAGCCATTCAGCAACATGAACTGCTTCCGGCTGATGCCCTCTTTCTCTGGTGCACTGCGCCCCATGCGTGTCCCGAGTCCGGCGGCGGGAATAATAACGGAGACTTTCATTTAGCTCGAATTAACATCATAGAGGATGGCCATTCCGCGCGGGATGGTTGCGGGAGACGGAAACTCGCGAGGCTCCGAAAATACGTTGCCGCTTCTTCGCAGTCGCGGCTCGGCTGGTGCTTTCGTGTGAATAGAGGGCGAGTTACTGAAGAGAGGATGGCCCCAAAGGGGCAGGAGGAAAGTGTGCGTGAATTGCCAGACAACGGGATGGTTCATATCGATAGCCCGCATTCGGTGGCTGAGACGATAGAGCGAATTTTGGGGATGATCACGGCGAAGGGACTTACTCTGTTCGCGCGCATTGACCACGCCGGAGGAGCGGCCGCGGTGGGACTCAAGATGCCGCCTACCGAATTGCTCATCTTCGGCAATGCGAAATCGGGCACGCCTTTGATGCTGGCCGCACCGACCTTGGCGATTGACTTGCCGTTGAAGGCGCTGGTTTGGCAAGACGACGAAGGGAAGGTGCGGGTTTCTTATAACAGCGCGGAGTATCTGAAGAACAGGCATGGCTTTCCTGACAGCCTGTTGCCGAATATTGCTGGTCTGCCGGTTTTATTGGAAGGAGCTTTGCGCTAGGTCCGAAAGCTCCTTGCTTCGCTGCCGGAACCCGATTTTGCGATTCGAACCCAAAAGGCGAAAGAAAGGCGTTTTTTGCGAAACGAAAGTAGATGGGTTTGCCAATTCTTGGCGGGCAGAGGCGAAGAAAAGGGGCGTTTTTGCGGAACGAACCCAANNGTGATCGAGGAAATCGGACCATCGAATTAGGTGCACACAGTTCGCTTTTGCCATTGCCAAGGGTCGCGGCTGGCGTGGAAGCAGGCGATCACCAGCAAGATTTCGTCTTCAACGACGAAGAGCAGCAAGTAGGGAAAGCGCCGCAACAGGGCACGGCGCACGTTCTTGAACACGACGGGGAACTGTCGGGGATTCGAGTTCATGCGTTGGGTCAAAACATCAATGGCTTGCCTAAAACGGCGGCCTAGCCCCTGGGCTTCACCTTCAACCAATCCTGCGCCTCGATCAGCTCCCTGCGAGCGGCTTGACTGAAGACAACTGTGAACACTAGGGGCAGCGCTGCTCTAGTTCCACCTTCAGTGCTGTCCACGTCACGCCGTTTTGTCGATCGTGGTCGAGCGAAGTCAGGCGGCTTTCCAATTCCGTTTGCTGTGCACTCGTCAAGGGAAGTTGATCGTTCTCCAGACTGTCCCAAAGCTGGGCAATCAATGCAAGTCTTTCGGGCGGTGTCAAACGGATAATCTCGTCGGAGGTAAGAACTTCCATAGTTTGAGGATACGCGACTGTGGGTGGGATGGCAAATGGGGCTTTGGTAGTTGCTATGTTCCACTTTTTGGGTTTTGGCGGTACGGGTTGTCGGGAGACGACTGCAAATCAATATGTCGAAGTGCGCAACGGCGCTTATTATCTGTCCGGTGTTAAGGTGTCTCTGGCCAGCGTCGTCCATGCTTTTCGGAACGGCGCTTCGCGGGAATTAATTCTGCAAGACTCCCCGCTATTCGTGCTATTTCCAACCTTGCAGAGCAGGAGCGGCTTTGGAACGAATTAGAGAAGAACCATCCACTTCCGGAAGATTATGTCAGCGCGGTTTGAAAAGGGCCGCGAATTGCTCGAGGGACAGCCTGCGTGAGACGTCGCTTTCAAGCGGACGCAGATTTGAGGAATTCGGCGTTGCGGCAACTGGTATAGCCTAAAAGGAGAAGAACAACGGGCGAGTCGATGGACAAAGAGCAAATAATTGAAAAACTACGCCAGCATGAGCATGAGCTACAGGCGGCCGGTATCCTCCATCTGCGATTGCACGGGTCGAAAGCTAGGGGCGACGATACGCCGAGTTCCGATGTTGATTTGCTCGCGGATTTTGACCAAGCCAAGCGCCTTACGCTATTTTCGATGTCAGGTCTGAGATTGCAGATTGTCGACATTTTGGGGATGCCGGTCGATCTTGCGGACCGACGAATGCTCAAGGAACGGGTCAAAGCCCGAGCCGAGCAGGAAGCTATTCTTGTCTTTTAGAGAACCGACCCAGCCCCTGCGGGATATTCTCGAAAGCATCAAGTCGATCGAGGACTTCACGGCGGGGATGACGCTTGAAAACTTCCGGGAAGATCCCAAGACGATCGCCGCCGTGGAGCGCAAACTACTGCTGATTGGGGAAGCTGCTGTACGACTCGGTCGAGAGGCCCGTCTATGGTCCCGGACGTACCTTGGCGCGATATCAGAGATATGGGAAACTTTTTGCGACACGAATACGACAGGGTGGATTTAGCAGTAGTTTGGCGGACCGTAACTGATGATCTACCGCCTTTGAAGGATGCGGCGGGCGGCTAAACCGTACACAACTCCACGGCGCTCTTCAACGAAGTCAGGGGATCTTTCGTAGGCACAAATTCATGTGCGAAATAGCCTTGAAAGTTGAGATCGGCGATAGCTTTCGCCACGGTACGCCATTGCAACTCCTGCGTATCGTCCAACTCATGGCGACCGGGGACGCCGCCGGTATGGAAGTGGCCGATATATTGAATGTTGTTGCGAATCGTGCGGATGATGTCGCCTTCCATGATCTGCATATGATAAATGTCGTACAGCAATTTTACGCGCGGTGAATCTACCGCCTTCATCACGTCGACACCCCACGTGGTGTGGTCGCACATATAGTCGTGATGGTCCACCTTGCTGTTGAGCAGTTCCAGGCAGATGGTAACGCCGGCATCCTCGGCCGCCTTCTTCACTTTGTTCAAGCCGATGATGCAGTTCTCTTTGCCGATATCGTCGGCCATGCCGCGCCGGTTGCCCGAAAACGTAATGACGTTCGGCACTTTGGCAGCTGCGGCGCGCGCGATGTTCTCGCGCATCTCTTTTTCAAGCTTGTCGTGGTCTTCTTTGCGGTTCCAGGCGTCCTTAATCGTTCCCGCGCCGGGGGTCATGGCGGGTACCAGGCCGTACTTCTGCACGGTCGGCCATTCGTCGTGATTGATGAGATCCACACCGCTCAATCCCATCTCGGCGCCGGCTTTTGCCAAAACATCCAGGTCCGTTTTCGAGTAGCACCAGCGAGCCACGGATTGCTTCACTCGTCCGGCCGTTCCGGGTGTCTTTCCTGATGCGGTGGTGGCGAGCGCCGCTACGCCCGTTGCTGTCTGCAATGCAGTTCTGCGTGTCATGACGTGGACATGATATCAATGCTAAAAACTCGGGCCGACAAAATACTAAATGGGAATCAAGCCTAGGCGGATGCCTTGCGTCACGGCTTCCGTTCGCGACCCTGCTTGCAGTTTGCCGAGAATGGATGCGACATGAAACTTTGCGGTGTGCTCACTGATATGCAGGTGTTCGGCGATTTCCTTATTTGCCAGCCCTTGTGCGATGTCGCGCAAGACCTGCAATTCGCGCGGAGTCAACTCTTCGACAAGCGGCGGAGGCGATTGCGGCACGGTGGGATGTGAAAACAGCGAATCGGCCTGTGTCCGCGTGAGTATGACAAAACCCTGGGCGACGGCGGCGATGGCCGCGAGAACTTCGGCAGCTGTCACGTTGCTTGGCAGACGCGCGCGAACGGATGTGCGGTAGTCCGATGGCTCAAACACATCGCCGGTCAAGATAACGGTGGGAACCGCGCGGAGTTCAGCGGGTGGTGCGCGACCGCCGCTCAGCAATAAAACGTCGGCGGTGCGCGCTTCTAACGGCTCGGCGATTTCCAAACGTTCGTCTTCAGCAAGCAGCGCGGCCAAGGCAGATTCGTCGGCTTCGGATGCCGCGAGGATGAGCACGCGAATCACGCAGCGCTAGCCCGCTTATTCGCCGTCAATTCCACCGTGACGCGACGCAGCTTGGCGTCACCGGCGCGATGGAAGCCGAAAGAAACGATGTCACCGCTGGCCAAAGCGCCGGCCAGATCTTCGGGCGACTGCAAGGCTTGTCCGCCCGCTTCCACCAGAATGTCGCCCGGCAAGAGCGAAGCACGTTCAGCGGCGCCTCCCGCGGTGAGTTCAAGAATGAGCAGAGCCGGGTGCGGCGCCCGGCGCGGCGAGCGCAGCATTACCGGGCGCACCGTTACGCCTAACTCCCGCTGCGATTTGGCCGAAAGGAATCGCTGCACGCTGGCTGCTGGAATTGCCAGCGCCAATCCTCCGGCAATCATCGTGTTGATGCCGACGATCTGGCCGAGCACATCAGCCAGCGGACCGCCGGAATTGCCGGGCGCGAGCCGCACATCGGCCTGCACCCAGCGCCGCCAACCGAAGCCGCGAATCACACCGACGGCTTGCACGAACCCGGTAGACACCGCACCGATAAAACCAAGCGGATTACCAACGGCGATCACCGCCGCGCCCGCTTTGGGTTCGTTGTTTGACAATGCCGCCGGCGGCGCGTCCAAGCCATCGGCGGAAAGCAGCGCCAAATCGCTGTACGGATCTTTGCGAACGACCCGTGCTTTGCGTGCTGCGCCGTCCCAAGCTTCCACTGTCATGTTTTCCGCCATGGCCACGTGCGCATTCGTGATGATTTGCCCAGCGCCCAACACCAGGCCTGAGCCCGACCCTTGCGCATCTGTGCCGCCTATGCGGATTTGAACAGTAGCGCGCCGCAAGAACTCGGCGATTCGTCCCGGCACAGGAAACGGCATGTTAGCTTCTCCCGCCCAAGCGCACCGTGATTTCCACTTCGACTGACTTGACGTCGCCTGCCCGAAGAATAGTGAGCAGCAGCGATTTGCCCAGCAGCGGAAAGCGCAATGCGCCCATCAAGGATTCGATTT
This sequence comes from Bryobacterales bacterium, assembly GCA_003167495.1. Classification (GTDB taxonomy): domain Bacteria; phylum Acidobacteriota; class Terriglobia; order Bryobacterales; family Bryobacteraceae; genus Bog-105. The sequence continues at coordinate 39,158 of PMSX01000152.1, forward strand.
GCGTCAAGCTTGTGTTACCTGCCGCCAGCAAGATATCGCCCAGCTGCAGTCCCGCTTTTTCGGCGCTCGAGTCGGGTTCGATGCTGACAATCATCAGTCCGCTTTCCCCGGCCAGCGGCGATTTATTTTGCAAATGCTCGGGAATACTCACGGGCTGCAAACCTACTCCGAGAAAACCTTGCCTGATTCCTCCCGTGGTGAGCAGTTCGTCGGCGATGCTGTTCAAGGTGCCCATAGGTACCGCCAGCGCCGAGTGCCGCAAGATGGCAGCGGTGGCCATGCCGACAAAACGGCCAGTGGCAGACACCACCGCGGCGCCTGCTTGCGAGGGGTAGAGATTGACATCCAGGCGCACGAAACGTTCGAGTTCGCCGCCACGCCAACTGCGGCGCGGTCCGCCGACGGCACCTAATATGCCGGCGCTCGCCGACAACCCCACATCGAGCGTGCGGCCAACTACTACGGCCAAAGCACCGGCGCGCAAGGCTGGGTCTTCTTCCGTTTGCGGGGTCGGCCATTGTGCACCGGATACCTGCAGAATGGCTAAGTCGAGAGCGGGATCGCGGCCCAGAATGGTGGCTTCGGCCGCGTCCCCCGCAGGGAGATGCACGGGAATTTTACCTTCGCGCTTCAGTAGATGATTGTTGACGGCAATGAGATCCGGGCGAAAGATCACGCCGCTCGTGACGCGATAAGCGGCTGATTTAATAGCCGCGACATGCGCGCCCGCTTTTTCTATCAACCCGCTAATCGCCGCCGAATAACCTTGTAAGTCGAACTCAAGTACTTCACTCATGCTCCCAGTTTGCGCGCTGATGCGCCGCCGCGCATCAGCCGAACGGGTAGGTGAGCCTTTCTTAAGGACTTGCCGTACTTGCCGCGGTACTAGCGCGCGCTTCCATTGCGGATTGCTGCCGTTCGTCGAAGCGCCCGAAAATCATCTTCCCCGCCGTGGTTTGCAAAACGCTGGTGACGATAATATCCACTGTCTTCGAAATCATCCGCCGCGCGTTGTCTACCACCACCATGGTGCCATCGTCCAAATAGGCCACGCCCTGATTGTGTTCCTTGCCTTCCTTCAGGATGAATACACGCATGACTTCGCCCGGCAACACCACCGGCTTCAGAGAATTGGCTAATTCGTTGATGTTCATAACTACCAAACCCTGCACTTGCGCCAGCTTATTGAGATTGAAATCGTTAGTGACGATTTTTGCTTCGAGCTGTTTCGCCAGCTCAATCAGCTTCAGGTCGACTTCGCGGGTTTCGGGAAAATCCAAGGCGCAAACTTCCAAACGGATGCGCGGCTGTTTTTGCAGCAATTGCACGACATCCAGTCCGCGCCGGCCGCGATTTCTCTTCGCCGAATCGGAAGAATCGGCCACTAATTGCAATTCATGGAGCACAAATCGCGGAACAATGATCCGGCCTTCCATAAAACCAGATTCGGCAATATCCACAATTCGGCCGTCAATCAAGACGCTTGTGTCGAGAATTTTTGTGGTCAAAGTTGAGTCGGCCGGTTTGCCCGCGGCTGGTAGGCCGAAAGACATCGCCTCCGCGCTCGACAATCCGATCGCCAAGCCAACATAGCCGCCTAACAATGGAATGGCAAGGCGGAGAAACTGACCCGCGGAACCTTGCGCGATGCCCGCTTGCGAGCAAACGTAAACAACGAGCATGCCTAGCAGGAGCCCAGCTACCGCGCCCACAAACCCAGCTGTCAAATCCGGTAGTGGGGCTCGCCGCAAACGCGCCGCCAGCGCCAGTGTCAGCAGCGCCGCCACGATTCCCAGCGAGGCCGAAATTGCCACCGGCAGCGCAAACGGCCGCACGATCACCCCAATGAAACCTATCAATGAGACGAAGGCAAAACGAAGAGCTAAGATTTCAAAATTAAAGCGATTCACAAAGAATTTCCTTGAAAATCAAGGCCAGAAACATCTTGGGGAGATTAGGTTTCGCATAAATGCTGTCCGAGTGATGATTCTGCGTATCATAGCACTTTTTTAGTGAAAGCAAGTCGTTTAGTAAGGTTAGGTTTCTTTGAGTTCTATCGTATGCAATGGTCAGATAGCTGCAGCAGCCAATTCTAGGCGTGCGCACGCGCCCAAGGTGAAAGGAGCTTAGTAAACCTCGAGTCACTGATTGCCGGCAAATTTCTAGACTGTTTTCGATTTCGCGCCATCGCCTTTGACTAAGTTGTAGGATGCCCGGGCCCGTCAAACGAAGGTGCTTCCGGACTACATCGTTAAGTTCTGGTTGATCGCGAGAGGATAACTTGTGCGGATCTACCGGTGAGTCCTTACTGGGTTTGCTCCGTACCGTTTTTCAGTGGATCGCGTGCTTCCGCGTGAAGTTCTGAAGTCGGAGATAGACCCATGCACGCTGGGTCTGTGGCAAACGAAGGAGGGATGATTTGGAAGGTGTCTTCGGCGGAGGATACGCAAAAGACTCACAAAGCTGCAACCAGGCCGAAGCTTGGCTGCTAGGCTAGAGAGCTTTTGCGAGTTCCTCGGCGAAGGCGCTCTGGCGGGCGTTTGAATGATTGGTGCGGCGCGGATTCGGACTCTTGCGGACGGTTGGATTTGCCGCCACCGCCGTTCCAGTAGCCGCTGCTGCCCCAGTTCCTGTTTGCCCGGCATTCCCGTGTGCTGCTGCCTGGCGCTTAGGGCGCTCCTGCTGCTGCGGTGTCGGGCTTTTGACGGGAGGTTTGCCGCCGGCTTTCGGGGGTTGAGCCGGATTGGCGCGAAGAAGACGATCCTCCAGCGGGGCTCTGTCAAACCGCCGGATGATGGAATTCATCTCTTCTTGATTTGGAGATTCGATAAAGGCGAAGCCCTTCGACTCTTGAGTCTCTGGGTTGCGAATAACCTTGACCGCGTCAGCGACCAAGTTTTCTGAGGATAGCCACGATTTGATATCGTCGGCTGTCACCCAAACAGGGAGATTTCCGAGAAAAACGGTAAAGCTCATGAAATAAGTGTTTTATGCTCCGTGAAGGGAAGTAGGCACGAGGTGCACCTCGCAAACGTAAAAGGCTGCGGAGGCTACTAAAATACTAACACAGGCCTAAGCCCTCGCGCAAATACTAAAATCGTTTGAAACCTGTTGTTGGTTTTGAACTCGACTGAAATTTCCCGATTACCAAGTGCCAAAATTCCCGCCGTCACCAATCTCGCCCGCTCGTCTTGTTGCTTTCGACGTTCTACTCGCTGTCGAAGAGGGTTCTTATGCATCTGACGATTTGCGTTTGCGCTCGGTTACCCTGTCCTCCCGCGATGCGGGCTTGGCTTCACAAATTGTTTTTGGCTGTCTGCGTTTTCAGGTCCAGTTGGATTATCTGATCGCCCAGTATTCCGGACGCAAGCCAGCCGATCTCGATCCCGAAGTAAGAATAGCGTTGCGTGGCGCGATTTTTCAAATCCGCTACCTGGAACGTGTTCCCGCCCACTCCGCCGTCGACAACTCCGTCGAATTCGTCAAGAAGCGGAAGCGTGCGGCCACCGCTTTGGCGAATGCCGTGCTCAGAAAAGTGAATCGCGACGCCGTGACTTGGCCTGATCGAGCCACCGCACTGTCTTGTCCCGAGTGGCTGTTGCGCCGCTGGCAGTATTCCTTCGGAGAAGAAACGGCGCTCGCCATTGCGCAAGCCGCACTGGTTGAACCACGTCACTATGTGAGGATTCCCGCGGGGAGTGAATTGCCCCCATCTCTGGAACTCGCACCGACCGCGGTGCCCGGCTGCTACCGCCTGTTAGCCGGAACTGCCGGGACGCTACGCTTTCACGATATTGGTTCGCAAACGATTGTTCCGCATCTCGACCTACGTCCGGCGCACAGCTTTCTCGATTTGTGCGCCGCGCCCGGCAATAAGCTCGCGCAGGCTCTCGAGACACCGCTGAATCGAGTCGTTGGCAGCGATGTGAGTCCGGAACGCATTCGCATGATCAAAGCAGCTTGCGACCTTGTCGTTTTAGACGGGACTGAGCCGCTGCCATTTTCGGTGAAGTTCGATAGGATTCTGCTTGATGCTCCATGCACGGGTACTGGTACTCTTGCGGGCAATCCGGAAATCAAATGGCGCATAAGGCCAGCCGATTTTTCGCGCTTTCACGAAAAGCAATCCGCCATTCTCACGAATGCTCTGGAACTGCTCGCGCCCGGCGGCAAGCTTGTTTACGCCACCTGTTCACTCGAACATGAAGAAAACCAGGACGTGGTGAAGGAAGTGTTGCTGAAGTTTCCGGCTCTGCATTGCGAAAAAGAGGTCTATCGCACACCTGGCCGCGACGAAGGCGATGGCTTTTACACCGCCGTTATTGCATAGCTTTCTATTCGGCGCGCAATGAGTCAATCGGATTAACTCGGACGGCGCGTCGAGCGGGGACATAGGTGGCAAAAACGGCCGCAAGAAGGAGTATCAGAGATACGCCCGCCAGCGTGATCGGGTCTTCAGGCTGGACACCGTACAGCAAACTTTGCAGAAAGCGCCCTAACGACAAGGCAGCGAGGATGCCCAAACCAGCCCCAATTCCAACAACCCGCATTCCTTGCTGCATGATCAGGCGAAGGATGTCTCGGCCTTGAGCGCCCAGAGCTATGCGGATTCCGATTTCTTGCGTGCGTTGGACCACCAATTGAGAGAGTACGCCGTACAAGCCGACGATGGCAAGAAGCAGCGCGACGCCGGCAAAAGCTCCCATCAGGATCGCCCGGAATCGCGGATAGGCCGTATATCTATCCAAGACATGCTGCATAAGATAGACATCTGAGATACGCAGCTCCGACCCGAGTTTCAAAATTTCTTTCTGGACGGTGGCGGCCCTCGGGGCTCGCGGGGATGAGACCCGCACCACCAAGTCAACATCCGCGCCAGCATTTTGAGCCAAAGGACGATCCACAATGGGCGGATCCGTCCAAGCCATTTGATGAAACGGACTGCTTTGTTTTTCGTCGCCCGAAACTCCGACAATGGTCAGCCACGGGTTGACCTCGTCTCCCGGACAGCGAATGTGCTTGCCGATTGGATCTTCGTGAGGAAAGTACTTGCGGACCAACGCATTGTTCACCACTGCCACCAGCGGCGCTCCCGCGCGATCTGCCGATTCAAATTCGCGCCCTCTTTGAAAAAGAATCCCCATAACGCGGAAATACCCGTCCGTTATGAATTGCTGTTCCGTGTCGAAAATAGCCGTCTTCGCATCAGACGGCGGTCTGCCTTCAACTGTGACCGCGCTCACGCCGTTGCTTCCCCGCAGCGCCACGTGCGTGCTCATGCCGACGCCTGCTACGCCGGGCAACGCAAGAACCCTGTTCGTGATTTGGTCATACAAAGCTGTCCGCTGCTCGGGTTTCGCATAACCAACGGGCGGTAGGCTGAGCGTCATCGTCAGCAGGCCGTCCGGCACAAACCCCAAAGGCGCGGTGGCAAAGTTCGCGATGCTCTGGATGAGCAGCCCGGCCCCGGCCAGAAGCACGAGAGATAGCGTGATCTCCGCCACGATCAGTGTGTTCGCGAGACCCCGTCTAGACGGACCGGCCGAAGTGCGCGCGCCAGATTTCAGAGCTTCGTTGATTCCGGCTTTCGACCCTTGCCAAGCCGGTACGAAGCCAAACAGAGAGTGGTCAATAGCGCCAGTCCGGCTGCGAAGCAAAGAACCGGAATATTAACGTTGAGCGTGGCGCCCGGCGGTAGTTCTACAGGATTCGAAATCTTAAGCCAATAAACTACTCCGAAGGCGATCCCAACGCCGAGCAAGGCGCCCGACACGGAGAGAAGCAAGCACTCCGTCAGAAGTTGCCGGATCAGGCGCGCACGGCTGGAACCTATGGCGGTGCGGATCGCAAATTCCCGTTGTCGAACCAACGTTCGGCTTAACAATAGGTTCGCCACATTAACGCAGGCGATCAGAAGAACCAGCGTGACCACGCCAAGCAAGATCAGTAAGCTCAAGCGCAAAGTTGGCCCTGCGAGCCAAGTGAATTCGTGTTGCAAATCGAAGCTCACCGGTTCCGTTTCGAGCCCGAAGTCGCGGCCTTGATCCGTTGCCCGAGCAAGCAGGCGCAACTCGGCCTCCGCGCTTGCCCGCGTCACGCCGGGCTTGAGGCGGCCGATCACCGCGACACCGTTCCGGTCGGGATTGCGATCCAGGTCGCTGCCGGGAGTGATGAGAGTCCACATGTCGGAGGGCAGTGGATAAAAGGCGAAGCTAGGCGGCATGACGCCGATCACGGCGCACGATGAATCATCCAGAGTCAAGTGTTTGCCGGCGATATCAGCTTGCCTTCCCAAACGACTCTGCCAAAAGCTGTACCTCAAAACCACCGTACAACCTTGAGATAGATCTGCTTGGCTAAAGGTGCGTCCAATCTGCGGCGGCACACCCAGCACGGAAAAGAAATCTGCGCTGACGGGCACGGCTAGGATGCTCTGCGGGGCTCCCCGGCCGAGCATAAAGCGCGGACCGCGAACCCAGGTCTCGGCGGCCATTTTTTCATAGCTAGTGCTCTTCTTCGCCCATTCCAGGAAGTGCCGGTACGACACGAAAATCTTCGTCTCCTTGTCGTGAACCGGGAATTCAAATGTCACCACTAACCGATTAGGCTCGTAATACGGCAATGGCCGTAGCAGCACAGCTTGGACGATGCTAAAGATGGCCGTATTCGCGCCCATCCCCAGCGCCAAAGTGAAAACGATCACGGCAGTGAAAGCGGGCGACCTTCTGAGGATTCTGGCGGCATAGCGGATGTCCTTGAGCGTGGCCTCCAGCGTGGCGCCCATCCGCGCATCTCTAACTTTCTGCTTTACTTGCTCGGGGCCTTCGAACTTGACGCGCGCCGCGCGCCGGGCTTCTTCCCGTGATATGCCTTGCTCCATGTTGCGCTCTACAATGATTTCAAAATATGCCTTTACTTCAGCGTCAAGGTCTGTTTCCCTGTTTTGGCGTCGAAACAGAAGTTCATAGAGATTCGCGATGCGTCTGATCCAGGTCACAATGTTCTGTATGATATCGAATGTCGATATCGAGCGTCAACAGCCCTGCGGGGACTAAACATCGAGCTGTGGCGTTATCGGAAACTGAGAAGTCCGCCCGCCGTGACCCGCGACAAACTGCCGCCGATTCCCAGGATTACGATGAAGCCGTCCGGCTGAAATATAAACCGGCCGTTCTGTAGAACGGCGGACCAGTCCGCGTAGAATGAGTGAGTACGTCAAATTTCATATTGCGCAGATTTAGGAGCAAGATGCATGAAGTCTGTATTGTACTGCGCGTTAATACTTGGGGCATGTTCGCCTTGGCACGTCTGGGCACATTGGAGACCGGTGGAGGGAAAGCCAGCATGGCAGCAGCCCCCGGTTGAAGGCGCTGAAAAGGCCGGGGACGTTGATAACGAAAGCAAAGAAGTGACTTTTCAGTCGTACCCGAGTGGCGCTCAAGTTCAGATCAACGGAACGATCGCCTGCACCACGCCTTGCTCGGTGTTTATGCCTAACTATTATTTCGAAATGAAGGGGAAGGACTCCGGCTCTAGCAAACATCGCGAAACTCCAATGATCGCGCGGTTTTCGAAGGATGGATACCTTAGTGAGAACGTCCAAATGACGGCTGGGCCGTTTCGTTCGGAAATTCCCGGCAGTACACCAAATTACGATTATTACGTGATCGTTCGTACCAATGTCAGCGCGCAATTGCAAGCTGCTCCGACGCCAATACCCGAACGAAAGCGGTCCACCGTAGAGCCCCCTGCCAGCGTTGCGCCAGCAAGTGCCGATCTAGGAAAGGAACTGACTCCTCAGCAATGGTTCGAGCGTGGTCTTGCGCGTTTCGACAAAGGTGACCCGAACGGTGCGATAAGGGATTACAACGAAGCTATCCTTCGCAAGCCGGACTATGCGGCAGCTTTCAATGAGCGGGGGAATGCGCTCTACAATAAAGGCGACTTGGACGGCGCACTCAAGGACTACGGCGAAGCCATCCGCCTCAAGCCAGACTATGCCGCGGCCTTGTACAACCGGGGCAATGTGCGCCGCGCCAAAGACGATCTCGATAGTTCGTTGAAAGACTACGACGAATCCATCCGCCTGAATCCCAGCTCTGCCGACGCCTTCAATAACCGCGGCCTCGCGCGCCACAATAAAGGCGATTTCGACGGCGCCTTAAAGGACTACAGCGATGCCATCCGCCTCAGGCCAGACATGGTCGAGGCCTTCAACAACCGAGCTATTGTCCTCCGCGCTAAGGGCGACCTCGACGGCGCGATCAGAGATTACGACGAGGCTATCCGACTCAAGCCAGACATGGCTGAGGCCTTTAATAACCGAGCCGTTGTGCGCCAGGACAAAGGCGACGTAGACGGCGGGCTAGAGGACTGCAACCAAGCCATCCGCCTCAGGCCGAGCTACGCTGCCGCCTTCTATAACCGGGCTAATCTGCGCCGCGCCAAAGGTGACTTGGACGGCGCACAACGGGATTACAACGAAGCCCTCCGGCTCGGATTCAAACCAATCCACGAAGAACCAAAGTAGAAGTCTTGAAGGAAATCTAATTCAATTTGTGATCTTGCCGATTCCCCTCACAGCCGAGCATTAAGAAGCCCCAAGAGCTCACCAATGCGCTTTGAGCCTTCCCGATTCGCAGCTGGCAAGCCGATCTTGTGGCATCGTGATACTTGACAGATCTGTGGAAAAGCTGCACACTTCCTATAGCTATCTATAGTAAAGAAGGAGGCCACCTGTGGGATTGTTTCGAAGAGCTCGCGGACTGTTCCAACGCGACAAAGTGGCAGCGGAAGTTGACGAGGAGTTCCGCTTCCATCTGGCGATGCGGCAGGAGGCGAACGAACGCGAGGGAATGGCGGCGGAAGAGGGGCGTGCCAATGCTCAACGCCGCTTTGGAAACACAACTCTGCTTAAGGAAAGCACACGCGAAATCGACGTTATCAGGATCTTCGAAACGATCCTGCAAGACCTCCGCTTCGGTTTGCGGATACTCCGGCGCAATCCAGGCTCTTCTATCCTGGCGATCCTCTGCCTCACCGTAGGGATCGGCGCCAATGCAGCGGTTTTCAGTTGGATCGAAGGAGTGCTGCTGCGTCCCTTCCCGGCTGTTGCCCACCAGGAAAGATTAATGGCTATGGCCGGCACCGACCGAAACGCGCCTGGCTTGGATGATCTTTCATGGCCCGACTTGCTCGATTTGCGGAAGAGCTGCACGCTTTTCGACGCGTTTATCGTAGACCGGATCAACAGAACCACCCTGAGCGTCGGAGGCCGGGCCGAAGTCGCTACCGGCAGCGTTGTTTCGGCCAACTATTTCGACGCGCTGGGTGTCCGTCCAATCCTCGGGCGTGGCTTCGAAGCGGCTGAAGATTACGGGCGCAACGCTCACCCTGTAACCGTGATCAGTTATCGGATGTGGAAAGACCGTTTCGAAGGTGATCCAACCATAATCGGCAAGACGCAGATGCTCAATGGTATGCCTCACACGATCATCGCCGTGGCGCCGGAAGGATTTTATGGCACTTTCGTGGGCTGGGCGATGCAGTTCTGGGTTCCCACCTCGATGCAGGAGAGATTTGACCCGCCCGCATACAAGCTGGAGGATCGAGGGGCACGCTGGATTGAAGGCTTCGCGCGACTCAAGCCAGGCGTTACTCCGGAGCAGGCGCAGAGGGAAATTTCGGCTGTGGCGAAACGAATGGAGGCGGATTATCCCGCCACCAATCGGGGTCGCGGCATCCAGCTTTTCCCCCTTTGGAAAACTCCTTTCAACAACGCTGGCACGCTGCTGCCAACCCTGGGAATCGCGCTCGCGGTGGTATTTTTCGTGCTCCTCATCGCCTGTGCGAATGTCAGCAATCTGCTGTTGGTTAAAGCTTTTGGACGACGGCATGAGATGACGGTCCGGCTAGCGGTGGGCGCCGGGCGCGGCCGGTTGGTGAAGCAGCTTCTCACGGAGGGTTTGATCCTTTCCACTCTGGGAGCGGCCGGCGGCATGCTGGTCGCCCATTGGTGCCGTAACCTGCTTGTGCTTTTACTTCCGCCTCGTGGCGGCCTGCGAATGAATCTGCCGGGCGAAATCGATTGGCGCGTACTCGCGTTGAGCGCCGGCGTCTGTCTCATCGCGACCCTGTTGTTAGGGTTGGTTCCCGCCATTCAGACGGGCAGAATCGATCTTGCCGCAATGCTGAAGGCCGAAGCGGGCGGTGTGGTGGGTGGAGGGCGGCGAGCGGTGCTGCGGTCGAGTCTAGTCCTGGTGCAGGTGGCACTGAGTTTCGTTTTGTTAGTGGGAGCCGGGCTTCTGCTGCAGAGCTTGCGCGGGATTCAGAATATGAGCCCCGGTTTCTCAACGCACGACGTGCTGGCCAGCTCGGTGGCTTTGACCCCGGCCGGCTACGATGAGCAGCGCGCCAAGAATTTTGAAGACGCGCTGATTGATCGCCTACAAGCGCTTGGCGGTGTGAAATCGGCCGCCTTCGCGCGGATCGTTCCGTTCGGCTATCGCGTCTATTCTTCGGCCCCCATCGCGGTAGATGGATACGAGTCCCCGTCTGACGAGCAGCCCACCGTCGATTACGACGAGGTTGGTCCCGGCTATTTCGCCACGCTCGGCATCCCCTTAATTTCCGGACGAGAGTTCACGCGCGCGGACGACGAAACGGCTGAACCGGTCGCAGTGGTGAATGAGGCGATGGTCGCCCAATACTGGCACGGTAAGGATCCGGTCGGCAGCCGGTTGCAGGTGAAGGGACGTTGGCTGAAAGTGGTCGGCGTCGCGAAAATGTCCAGATACCGAAGCTTAATGGAGACGCCAAGGCCGTTTTTCTACGCTCCTGTGCGGCAGAGTGCCCTGGCGGAGAGCCTGATTATCCGAACGCGGCAAGGGCCGGCAACGATGGCGAAGGCACTCGTCCGGGAAATACACGCCCTTGATGCAAACCTGGCGCCGGGTGAGGTGATCACGATGCAGGAACAAGTTGATCGGACAACGGCCGCGCAGCGCATGGCAGTGGCGTTCATCGGTGTATTCGGTGGATTAGCGTTGCTGCTAGCGGCGGTCGGGCTTTACGGCGTCATGTCCTATACGGTGTCGCAGAGCACGCGCGAACTGGGGCTCAGGATGGCCCTGGGCGCGGGCGAATCGGATGTGTTGCGGCTGGTGATGTCGCAGGGCCTGGCATTGACGGCCGGCGGTGTTGCGCTGGGCGCGGCGGCGTCATTCGGATTGATGCGACTGCTCGGGTACCTGCTCTATAAGGTGAGCCCACACGATCCGCTGGCTTTCGGGTCGGCCTTGGCGATCATGATGATTGCCTCGCTGGCCGCATGTTTTCTGCCCGCCTGGCGGGCGATGCGGACCGATCCAGTGCGTGCGTTGCGCGGCTGATTCTCTTTTTCCGGAACGTTGCGCTAGCGGGGATGCGTCTGGCAACAAGGGCCGATATGCATCGAATTCCTCAGCGGAAGGGGATTTATCTACACTAATGTGGCCCCACTGGAACATCTCAGCGACGGGGTCAGAGGTTCCTCGGATAAATACTACCGCTTCACCGGCCGCATCGATTCCTCGATCGCTGCGGCATCGTAGGGCAACGGCGCCAAAACTTCATATCCGTCTGTGGTGACCAGGGTCACGTCCTCAATATTGAAATACAAGCCACGCCGCACATAGGTCGTCGGCTCGAAGGCGACGATCATGC
>PMSX01000290.1 GCA_003167495.1 Bryobacterales bacterium
GATTCTTGACGTAATCCTTGAGTCGCTGGGTGAGATCGGCTTCAAACTCGGCGACTGATAAGCCAGCGGCCTTTACTCTGCCGACCAAGGCCAGGTTAATGTAACCATCGCCGTCAATCTGCATTGGCTTATCGGAAAGCTCTTCCGCCTGAAAAGCGCGGATCACAATTGTGTCCTCTGGCCCGAGGATATAGTTCGCAACCCGCTCCGGAGGTCTCGTCCCGTCGCGGCTTGCTGGGGGCGTTGGATTAGTGCCGGAAGCAGCTTGCACGCCTTGCGCGGCGAGGGTCTGCGCTTGGGCAGAGTCTGGGACGACCGGCCCCACTGGAGTTTGCGAAAGGCCAAAGGGCACTGTGATCGCGAACGCAAAGAAAGATCGCACCCAAACGCGATTGAATCGGAAGTCGCGCGTTTTCATGAGAGTTACCCTCAATTAGGCTGAGACTCGGACCTCGTCGAGAACTGGTGGATTTGTCTCCTCAGGTCGCGTATCTTCGCGTCAAACTCATCCAACTGGTCCATAAGAGCATTCAACTCTTTTTTTAAAAACTTATCGAGGCCGTCGGCGACGATCTCGTTCAACACCGCCGTTCGCGCAAACTCCGAAAGACTCCGGGAGCCTTTACTAGCGACGGTCCTAACCAGCTGCTCATGTTCCCGAGCGCCAAGCCTGAAGGTGACCGCATGAGCTCTATTAGTAAACGGCATTTTGTCTTTAGCTCCATCACACGCCGCTGCCTTTTCCTGGCGATTGGCGATTTTTGGGAACGCGCCCGTTTAGGCGTGTCTTGTTAGATTGTTTTCGTGCGCGACCGTCGCGACGGATAGATCTCGCGGGCCGGAAAGGTGAGCTAATTCAATCTGTACTCGCACTGATCGACGAAGCAACGCCACGGACAAGATCAATTGATCGCTTTTCTTTCGATCACTGACTATCCCGACGATTCCGGCAAGCGGGCCACTTCGAATTTCCACTTTCTGGCCCACTTCGACGTACGGACAGGGTTCAACGGAAACGGCGGCGCTGATGGCGCGCTCCAAAGCGGAGATCTCCGAGTCTGGAATCGGCACCGGCGAATTTCCCGATCTAATCAAATCCACAACACCGAATGTTTTAAGAATCGGGAGCATGCCAAATCGATGTGAACGGCAAAAGACGTACCCAGCTATTACCGGTAGCTCGACGACGACGACTCGTTTGGCCCATTTTTTGGTTCTTTTCATCAACGGAACGAAACACTCTTCGCTCTTCTCGCGCAACTGCAGAGCGACGCTCTTCTCGTGTCGTGGGCGAACGCGAAACGCGAACCATTGCATCTCGACATTAATTTCATCAAAAGCGGTGCAGTTTGTATGCGGCATCAACCCTCCTCCGACCAGATTGAATTTGCGGATTGCCAGAAGGGGGGTCATGTACTGCTTCACAGACCGTTCCCATCGCGGCAAAACTGTTGTTTGACACGGTGACCAAGAAAACTGGCCAACCTAAGTGCAAACAAGTCAAAGACTTCAGGGAGGAAACTCGAGGGTATCTTGTCGCGCAATAAAAGAGTTTTCAACTGGGAAATTTAAGGGCTCAATTAAGCAATTGGACAGAGCTACCGCACTCTCAACAACATGGGTGGGTTATTTAAATTCTAGGGACATCCGCTTTCCTCCGATGCCCAGTGATGACATTTTGCTTCACTTAGCCCCACTCTGTCAACATGATATCTTGCCAACTAGTACTCCCATAACTAAAGGATGTCGGTTTCTGACCTTGAGTGTAACCGCTCTTACCAAAGAGCCGTATTTCTTGCCAAGTAATCTTACCAGTTGAGCTAGCTTGTGGATCGTTTTCTGCGCCTGATCGGCTGTTAGCGTGCGCTGCGTGCGTCGCATTTGCGCCCGCACTACGGGCATTGGCGCCGACGGCTGGATGGCGGCATGGAAAGAAACCGGCGGCCTGCGCACGCGTCTCTTCAATTCCGACGGCAGCGAAGCTGAGATCTCGGGCAACGGCACTCGTTGCGCCGCGGCATTTGCGCTACTCAAGGGCGCAGGCGCACCTCTCACTGTCGCCCATCACGATAGTGGCTGGCCCGAAATCGCTCTGCCTCATCTCGCGACAAGACAGCCGCGACCTCCCACGAGTTAGGAGTTTCGGCAGTTGTATTTGGTGGGGAAATGTGTGGGAGGCACAGTTTCGGTGCGGGTTGTGAAGAGCATGGGATGTTCGAGAGGTTTTAGGCGGCCATTTCGAGGTCGCCAGGGATGGGCGCCGGTGCGGCGGTCTCTTTTCCACTCTTTTTCGTTTGATCGAGCCAAACAAGACGTTCTTTTTTGAGTTCGAACTCCTGTTTTTTGAGATTGTGGGCTTCGAGGGCGCGTTTTTGCGATTCAAAGCCAATTTGCTCTTTTTTCTTTTCGTTTCTTAGCTTTTGGAGCTCGTTGAGAGCCTTATAGAAGGCGCGCTCGTGGGTGGTTTGGTAGCGAAGGCAGAGAGCGAACGCTTTTTGGTCGACGATTTGGCCATTTTTCAGCAGGCAGCAATCCTCCGTCATACGCACGGCGCGGCCGCGCAGCCATTCGTGTTCAACCATGCGGCGGACGAGAAGCTTTTCGGTTGGGGTGTACGGCGCGTGTTCGCGGATGAGGTTGGCTTTGAGAGCGTAGAATTCTTCTTCGCGTTCGTTTTCAAGGATGAAGAACCGGCTGTAGGTGGTGGAGGAGAGGCCGTGAACGCGGCGGTTTTCGGAGGAAGTTTCTTTACCGATTCTTGACTTAGGACCGCAAGATTTTTGTGCGTTCGCCTGGTTGGCGAGGATTTGTGCGGGGGAGGACATGGTGGTTCCTTTCGTTCTTCCGTTAAGAGTTACTTACGACTTCAATTTAGGAGAAGGAGCGAGCGGTGAAATGGTTTTTTGTTTGGAGGTGGTTGAAAAGGAAGGAAATTGAGTTATGGGGATTTTGTGAACGAGAAAATGGTCAGGGAACACGAGGCACAGCCCGATCCAGGTTGTGCGCAAGAGCTGCCTTTGGAAAGTGCAGGGCCTCGTTGGCATCGGCTGGACACAGCGTAATGCGAACGGATTTAGCAGCGGGCTGATTGCTCTTGGCGGCAACACTGCGAATCGGGATCAAGACATTGGTCTCAGGATAGTATGCGGCAGCGCTCCGGCGGGCAATCGCATAGGGAACAATCGCAAAGCGGGGCGCCTTGCGCAGCTCTCCTTCAAAGTGACTGTATATGTCCACGATCTGACCGGCTTGGAGATTTCTTTCCTCCACATCAAGCGGGTTGAGGAAGAGCACCCGGCGACCATTAAAGACACCCCGATAGCGGTCGTTCAATCCATAGATCGTGGAATTGAACTGATCGTGGCTGCGAATCGTTGTCAAAAGAAATTCGTCAGGCTTCAGGTCATGGTTTGGGATTGGGCAAACGCTTAGCTTCGCTTTACCGGAGCTCGTTTTGAAGACGCGGTGCTTCGCCGCGTTCGGCAGATAGAAGAATTTCTCCTGAGCCAGTCGCTCGTTGAAATTCTCGAGACCCGGAATCACCCTGGAAATCGCATCTCGTATCAAGTTGTAATCCGCCACAAAGGCAAGCCAATTTGTGGTTGTTCGAGACCCTAAAGTAGCATTCGCCAGATTCGCAATGATCGCTACATCGCTCAGCAGGTCCGGTGACGCAGGTGGAAAGAAGCCTCGCGAAGGATTGATAATGCCCATTGAATCTTCGATCGTGAGGAACTGCTTACCAGTTGACTGTACGTCCTCCTCGGTCCGCCCCAGACAAGGTAGGATTAAGGCTCGCTCCCCTGTGATCAGGTGAGAGCGATTGAGCTTCGTCGACACGTGAACGGTAAGCTTGCAGCGCTGCATAGCATGCGCGCTGTAGACCGTGTCGGGGACGTTCGAAAGGAAATTGCCGCTAATCGCAAAAAACACCTTGACGTCTCCGTCGAACATCGCGTGCAGACTCTCGACGGTGTCGTACCCTGACTTTCTAGGCGGTTCAAAGTTGAACTCTTTCCCAAGGGCATCCAGAAAAGGTTTTGGCGGGCGCTCCCACACACCCATGGTGCGGTCACCCTGGACATTCGAGTGTCCACGCACGCATACTGTGCCTGCCCCGGGGCGCCCTATATGGCCACCAACAAGCAGAAGATTGACGATCATCGAAACATTGTCGACGCCATTGCGATGCTGGGTAATGCCCAAGCACCATGCGCAGATGGTCTTCTTTGAGGCCGCGTACATATCGGCGGCGACACGCAGCTGATTTCGAGTGAGCCCGCTGTTTTCCTCAATCTCCTCCCAGCTGGTGGTTTCCAAGTCGGCCAACAGCGCTTCGAAACCTTCGGTGAAGTTTAGAATAAACTCTCGGTCAATCGAAGAGAGGTGTCCCGCTCGTTCGCGCTCGAACAGGTCCTTGAGAATGCCTTTGATTGCCGCTACATCTCCATTCACGCGCACCGGGAGATACAGATCGGCAAGGGCTTGGCCTTTACCAAGCAGCGCAATGGGCAGCTCCAAGGGATTCGGGTAATCCTGGGGGTTGGGATTCTTCACCCTCATCATGCTGACTTCCGGGAGTGGGTTGACGACGATGATCTTGGCGCCATGGTCCTTGGCCTTCTGCAGCGAGGTCAACATTCGCGGATGGTTTGTGCCAGGGTTGTTTCCAAAGATGAAGATGAGATCGGTACTCTCCATATCTTCCAGCGTGGCTGTACCCTTGCCGATGCCGAGCGTTTCTACCATCGCAACTCCCGACGACTCATGGCACATGTTCGAGCAATCCGGAAGATTGTTGGTTCCGAACTGCCGCGCGAACAACTGCAGAAGAAAGGCAGGCTCATTGGTGGTCTTGCCTGAGGTGTAGAAGCAAGCTTCGTTGGGCGAATCGAGACGATTCAGCTCCTCCGCGATTATTGTAAAGGCCTCTGGCCACGCGATCGGCTGATAGTGCGTCGCGCCCGCCTGCCGTATCATTGGTGAAGTGAGACGGCCCTGCTGATTGAGCCAGTAATCGGATTTCGCGGCTAGATCGGCTATTGAATACCGGGCGAAGAAGTCGGGCCCGATGCGCTTCTTTGTAGACTCGTCGGAGACCGCCTTGGCGCCGTTCTCGCAAAACTCAAAAATCTTCCGCTTCTTGTCAGGGCTCGGCCATGCGCAGCTCTGGCAGTCGAATCCAGTTACTTTGTTGATCTTCAAAAAAGCTTCGGAGGATCGAAGCGGACCCATTTCACCAATGCCGTAAAGCATGGTATTCCAGATGGCAGGAATGCCGGCAGCCTCTTCGGAAGCAACTCCCACCCTAAGCTTGCCTAAATCGGTTGGGTTTTGCGCTTGTAGCGAAGTCGAGTCGTTCGGATCCAACTGAGCCGCGGGGTCTGCGCCAAGACTGGTCACCGTCTCCGGACGCATGTCCTGCTTGGCGCGATAGTGCCCGTCTCTGGACTGCTCGTCCCCTTGGATTACGTCTCTGCTGTCTGATGTTTTCATGGTCTCCTTACATACACCTGCAATCGCGGCCTAAGACCATCGCGAAAAGTATACAACACCGGGCACTACCCACCTGGCCGTATCACAAACCGCTGATCTGCATTCGCCGACGTTATCCACAAGTCTGTTCTGGAAGTTTGGAACGGCAACGCGTTGGTTTTAGCCTATGCCGTCCCCGCTCCGGCCCGGCGACGTCAATTCAGGAGCTGCCTCAACGGACCGCGTTGGGATTATGCCAATCGATGGCTATGCTCATAGCGCCGATGTATTTATCAGCGGCACCGTAATAGCCGGTCAAACGAAGGTCGTTTCTGCTTTGTGAATTGAGGACAGCGCCTTCCAGGAAAATGACGTTCGGGACCTGGCCGGTCTGCTCCCAGGCGACTTTCGGCGCGATGAAGGAGTGTTCGGAGCGGGCCGTGACCCGGCGAGGATCCGCTTTGTCGAACAGAACCCAGCCGGGGCTATAAACCAGGTGGTCGTCGGCGCCGTTGTAGAGCAAGACAATGCCGTCGGCGGTGATGAAGGGTGGCGGCCCCGGCTCCATCACACGCGAATCAAATGCCCCTGGGCGGCGAGGGAGGACGGGCTGGTCTGTCGCGTCTTTCCAATGCAGCAGGTCGGGAGATTCGGCAAGGCCCATATAATCGCGGGCTTGACCATCAGGATCCGTGCGGGTGCCTAAGTAGTACATCCACCATTTGCCGTTGATTTTTTGCGGGATGATGGCGCCCGATTTCGTCCATTGCGTGTTCCAGGACCCTTTGTAGGCGGGCAAGAGAACGCCCTTGCGTTGCCAGTGAATGAGATCTTGTGAAACAGCCAAGCATAATTGAGCGGAATGCGTGTCGTAACCGGTGTAAGTGAGATAGTAAGTATGATTGATCGAGACCAAGCGTGGGTCTTCGACGCCGCCGTTCTTTTCGTAATCAGCTTCCGGAATAAGCACGGGCTCGGCGCGGATCTGAAAATGGATGCCGTCGTCGCTAGAGGCGAAACCGATGCGGGAGGTACCTTTCCGGTCTTGGGCCCGAAAGAGCAAGATCGTTTTTTGGCCGAGTTTGGTGGCCGCCGCATTGAACACGCCGGCTTCGGTCCAGAGAAATTGACCCGGACGCAGCAAAGGCTGTTCAGAGGCGCGTTCGGCAACGATTCTAAGGACAGCGACTGGGGCAGCCAGACAGACGAGAGCGGCGAAAAGAGCAGCGTAGACGAGTAGGCGGGAAAGTCTCACAACATCAAAGTCTATACCTGCAGATTAGCCGCCGCTTGCACCAAACGCGCGACTGGTGATGAGGCGAGATTGCTTGTCCTCTTGGGTCCGATTGTCAGCGAGAAGTTGTGGCGAAAAGGATCGGCACCCTCATTTCGCTCGTGGCCCTTCGATCTCCGCGCTTGGCGGTCTATCGCAAACGACGAGGCTATAAGCTTTGTTTCGGGGGTTGATGCGATGAAAATCGACAATGAACGGATTGATGACGCCGTGCTGGCGTTGCTGCATCTTGGATTGCACGACGAATGCCGGACGTGGAAGGGTTTCGACTGGACGGTAATGAACCGTCTTCACGAGAAGGGATTCATCTGTGATCCGGTCAACAAGGCAAAGTCAGTCACTTTTACCGACGAGGGACTGCGCCGTTCTGAGGAGCTTTTTCGGCGCTTTTTTACGGTCGAAGCAACCAGGCTTTCAGCCCAGCCTCCGGCGCAGACGGGATGGAACGGGCTGTGACTTTCGGCGATGGCGCGATGAGGCGGCGAGCAACGCAAAAATGGGGACAGCCAGCACGCGATGGTTGGGCATGCGGCTTCGTATCGGACTGACTCTGGACGCTGTGGCAGTCCCCACTTTCGCTTGGTCGAGGCTCGGGATACGGGAGGTCACAGACCAGCGCAAACCGTTGCTTACGTCGCTGATGTTTTCTCCTCTGCTTCGCGCTTTCGGGCGGCCTCTTTAGGGTCAGTTATTATGTCGATCCACTTCGGATCAGGCGAGGCCTCAGCTTCGTAAGTGTCGTGCCAGTTCCACCACTTGTACGGCGGGGTCTGGGGGTAACCCTCNNGGCGAATCCTCCCAAGTCTCCTGACGGCCGAGCGGCGTGATGTCGAGATAGCCCCAGGTGCTCCCCATCGCCTCGTCGCCGCGGCTGTTGATAAAGTATGTGCGGAACAACCGCTCGCCGTCACGGAAGAACACGTTGTGGCCGTGCCACTCATCGACGCCGAAGTCCGCGTCGAAGCTGTCGGTGATGGTGTACCAGGGAATCTTCCAGCCCATCCGCGCCTTCAGGCGTGCGATGTCCGCCTGTGGCGCCCGTGAGGCGTAGACGAGAGTAGTGCCGCGGGCGTTCAGATGGGCCAAGTGGCCGACCTGATCGGCGCCGAAGGAGCAGCCGCGGCAGGCGTGCTCGGGCCAGCCGAAAACCCCGGGCTCGAAGAAGGCGCGATAGACGATCAACTGAGGGCGGCCCTCGAACAAATCGAGCAGGCTCACCTTGCCCTTAGGTCCATCGAACTCGTACTTGTTGTCCACAGCCAGCCAGGGCATCCGCCGGCGTTCGGCAGCCAGCGCGTCGCGGGAGCGCGTCAAAGCCTTCTCCTTCACGAGGAGCTGCTGGCGCGCAGCCTCCCACTCCTGTTGCGACACGATCGGGGGTGTGTTGATCGCGAGATGCCCTTTCCCGTGTTCGCTGTCTTTCTCTTTGTTTGTTTCCATCGTATTCTCCTTTGTTTTGTGAAATGGAGCGGGGCGATTCGCTCTGAAAAATTTTCTGAACTTGCCGATACATACCGCCAGAACTCCTCCCGTGGATCCAGCTCCGGCGACCATTACTGCTGTGCTTGCGATGCATACCGGGCACATATGTACCTCCTCTGAACTTCCGATTCTGGATTGCTGTATTCTTCGAAAATCGTTACTCTTTTAGGCGTTCAGCACACCATTAGCTTGCCAGTAGCGGACCCAGAGCGCAATTGGGAACCTACCTGTACCTAACGATGCACGTCGGCGCGCACATTCTGACTGTATCGTTTGGCTCAACGGCACATGCCTTGGAGTGGCGCGATGATCGTCCTTCCCTGCTTTGTCAACGAATACTCGAAGGCCCTAGCCTCGACCTGGCCGCGCTCCGGGTGGACAATCCCGTGGATTCCAGTAAGCATGCGCTGGGAAAGGTTTCCAACGCTGCGACGCAGCTCTCCGTGCCGGTAAGGCGTTTCTTTCAGCGACCTGGTGTTGTTGCTCACGAGATAAACTTAGCGCGTAATGTGGAAATGCTGGGAGTGACAAGTGTGGGGGGATTCCAGAACCGGCAACGGGCGAACGGATATGGACTCGTTAATCACGGCCGCAGCGCACGCGCTGGCCGGCGGCGATCCACTCGGCGCCTTAAAACGGGCCTCGCTACAGGACGATGCGCCTGCCTTGGCGGTGCGCGGTATTGCGATGGCGCAACTGGGCGATCTGGTCCGGGCCAAGGCTCCCCTGCGAAGCGCCGCTCGCGCCTTCAGTCCGACAGACACTATAGCTCGCGCGACGTGCCTAGTCGATGCACCGCAGAAAAGGTAGCAATGTGACCAATCTGAACAAGAGGGCCCTGAGCGGGGTGCTTGGTTTCGTTCTCACGATTACCTCGTGCGTTTTGCTTCCAGCGTGGACTGTCGATTACTGGCAAGCTTGGGTGTTAGTCTCCGTGCTCTTCATCTCGCTCCTCGGAATCACGCTGCATCTCATGAGAAATGATCAACGGCTTCTGGAGCGGCGCATGCACGCCGGGCCCAGCGCCGAGAAGCAACAAAGCCAGAAAGTCGGCCAACTATTCGGGGCAATAACATTTCTCGCCACGTTCGTTGTTCCCGCGCTCGACCATCGATTCGCTTGGTCAGCTGTTCCTGCGCCGGTCGTAATTAGTGGAGATGCCCTCGTGATTATGGGGTTGCTGATCGTTTTTCTCGTGTTCAGAGAAAACACTTTTACATCGGCGACGATTGAGATTGCAGCTAAACAGCACGTCGTGTCCAGTGGCCCATATTCGACGGTGCGCCATCCGATGTATATAGGCGTTCTGGTCATGATGTTCGGCATACCCTTGGCGCTTGGCTCGTGGTGGGGAATGGTCACAGTTGTTCCCATGACGTTGGTGATCGTGCGAAGAGTGCGCGATGAAGAGGAACTGTTGATACGCGACCTCGCGGGTTATGCAGAGTATCGGGATCGCGTACGCTATCGACTTGTCCCGTTCGTTTGGTGACGGTTTTCCAGCGACACGAGAGCGCCGCGAGGATTGTTCCCAGCCAATTGCCCTTGGCGTTCTCGATTTGGCAAGGAAACTGCACTTGCCTGGGTGATGAAGTGATCGATACGATAGGCCGTTCCGGCATGTTCACACAGCAGCAGTAATGACGACATCACGTCAGCTTCACAGATGACGGCGTAGCGCTGAGCGTTGGTGTGAAATCGTCAGAGGAACGCCACGCGGGCCGCTTCCCGCTTGCCCTGGGCGAAACCGGCACGGGCGGCGGGGATGCGGGTCGCCGGGTCCATCTGGTTCGTGCCCATTGCGGCTAGGGAATCAGCATCCGGTGTGATCACCTCGACGCGGCTGCCCTGCTTGCGCAGGCCCTCGACCTGGCTCTCCAGGTCCGCGCCCGGTAGTCTGCGCAGGCCCTCGAACTGGCCTGGCGGTAAAGTCCCGCGCCGTCCGCCAAACGGCGAGAGCACCAGGACGTTCGCATAGCCCGAGGCGAGGTCTGCGTTTTCGGCGGAGCGTACGCCACCGTTGATGTAGTGAGTGCCGTTGATGTTATGTGTGGGCGTCACACCGGGCAACGCGGTGCTCGCGGTGACTGCGTCCACGAGGTCGACGCCCGAATCGCGGTCGAACGCAACTAACTCGCCGGTATGCGCATCGACGGCCACCAAGATCATCGGCCTGTCGGGCCATTCAGGACGAGGCAACCTGGCGGCGACCATTGCGCGCCGCTGTTCCACCGCCGCGGGTCCGAGTATGGAGTCGCTCTCCATGCCGAACGCACCCATCGCACGTTGTAGATCGGCTGCCGAGGTGGCGGCGGCGCCGATGGCCCTCATTCGCTCGAACACAGTGGCCATCGGCAGGGACGGCGGCGCCTCCCGGCTCTGTCCGACCGGTTGAACCGGCGGAGACAGCACCGAGGCCAACAGTTCGGCCGGCGGTATACCGCTTCGCACGTGCGCCGCCGCAGTTGCGCCGGACGAGGTGCCGACCACCAGATCGGCGGCCTGTGTCAGATCGAGACCAGCTTCGGCCAGGCCTGCGATGATACCGATAAGCCACGCATTTCCGGCGGCCCCACCACCACCGAGAACCGGAGCAACGTTGTGAACCGTCTGCCCAGATAGAACATTTGCTTTTTTCATTCGAATTCTCAGCGGGAGGTAAAAAGCGATATTCGTCCTGCATCGGAGATGAGCTCATGAAGCGCCTTGGTCACCGTGATGGTGTCCTTAGCAAGGGGAAAGACTCCGCAGATGGTTGACACGTCAACCAGACTAT
>PMSX01000135.1 GCA_003167495.1 Bryobacterales bacterium
CAGGCGTTGCGCCACCACTTCCTGGATTAACTCGTCTTTGACAAGATGCCCGCCATCGAGGAGGCTTTTGACTTGCATACCCAGCGCAGAACCCGAGCGGCATTCCTGCCGCAACATTTCGCCAGTAGAAATGGTGGGGATTCCGAGCGATGACGACAAGCGGTTCGCCTGCGTGCCTTTGCCCGCACCCGGCGGGCCTAAAAGAACGATTACGTTCCCGCGCCTTTTTGTCATTTGCTGCCTCCACGATTAGTGTGCACCGCGTGAACCGTGTACGCAAATCAGCTAGTCCGCGCCGGACCACCTGTCCAAGGGGCCTGTGGGAACTACCGCTGCTCAAATTCGCAGCGCCGTAACCGGATCAATCCGCGTAGCGCGACGTGCAGGAATGTAACTCGCCACCAGCGCCACGCACAAAAACAGCAAAGCTACAGTCACGAACGTAGTGGGGTCGGTGGCACTCACCTGAAACAACAAACTTTGCATCAGGCGCGTTAGCCCGAAAGCTCCAGCGATTCCAATCGCTACTCCCGCCAAAGCCAGCCGAAAACTTCGCCCCACAACCAGCCGTAAAATATCGACTTGCTGCGCGCCCAGTGCGCGGCGGATGCCCATCTCCTGCGTGCGCTCCGCCACCGAGTAGGCAATAATGCCATAGATTCCCATCAAGACCAACAGCAACGCCATCGCCGCGAACGATCCCAACAAGATCACCAGCAACCGTCGTTGCCCTATCTGCTCGTCCACCAAGTCGTCCATCGATTTGACGTCCGAAATGGATTCATCCTTGTCCAAGGCCCGCACCTGCTCGCGCACGGCGCCGCTGAAGGCAAGTGGGTTCGTCTCCGTCCTAACGGCCAGCATCGCGAACGGTTGCGCGGCCTGCGCGAAGGTGAGGTAAACCGTTTCGGGCCAAGCGGTCTTTTCAAGGCTTTGATGCACATCCGCGGCGATTCCCACGATTTCCGCTGGCTTCGGACTCACGCCGCCCACCCAAATATGCTGGCCGATTGGGTCCTCGCCATGCGGATACGCCGGCCAGAAGCGCCGCGCCAGCGTTTCATCAATGATGGCAACACGCTGCGTCTCTTCTTTATCTTGTTCGTTGAAATCCCTTCCACGCCGCAACGGAACCGCAAGAGTGTCAAAATAGCGCGGCGTTACCACATACAAGGTCGCAATCAGCCGTTCGTTCAACTTGAGAAGCGGTTTGGCGGCATCTTGCACGGGTGTTCCGGCATAGCCCATCATCGGAAGGAACATTGCGGCGGCCGCGCTACGGACGCCCGGCACCGATCCCACCCGCTGGACGAGTTGTCCCATAAACAGCGCCTTCTTCTGGCTGGTGCCGTAGTGCGACGACGCCATAGAAACACTCGCCGTTAAGACATTGGCCGGATTGAATCCGATCGCGACGCCGCGCAACCGGCTCACGCTCTCAATCAACAGTGCCGTGCCGATTAACAACACAATCGAGAGGGAAACCTGGGCAACCAATAACAGGCCGCGTGTGTTCAGTCCGGCCAGAACGCCCCTCGATGGGCCTGGATTCACCGCCGCCGCCCCGCTCATGCGCAGCATGCGAACAAGATCAGGCCGCGATGCGCCAAGCGCCGGTGCCAATCCAAAAAGTACGCCGGTGGCGATCGAGACGACTGCCGCGAACCCGAGCACCATCCAATCCACATGAATCTCTTGTGCCCTCGGCAACTCGAAAGCAGTGATGCTGGGAATGGCTCGTAGACTCCACGTGGCAAGCACTACACCGAGGATTCCGCCGGCAAGCGATAACACGACGCTCTCCACTATGAGCTGCCCCATCAGCCGGATGCGTGCGGCTCCGAGCGCAGCCCTCAGCGCAGTCTCGCGCGAACGGAAAGTGGCTCGCGCCAGCAACAAGCTGGCGACATTCGCGCATGCGATCAACAGCACGAATCCTACCGCGCCCAACAGCATGTAGAGCATCGAGCGCACATCGGCTACCAAATTATCCTTCATGGCCATTACCAGTTCGGGTTTCTTCGGCTTGGCGTCGAGCATGGTGGGATGCGCAGAGGCATATTGCTTGCGAATCACTTTCGCCTCGGCCGTCGCTTGTGCGGGGCTCACACCAGTCTTCAAACGCCCGAAAAGAGTCAGAAACGGACTCAAGGCTCTGGATTTTGCCGGCATCACTGGCCAGTCAGAAGGCGCTGTCATCCAAACATCCAGATGTCGAATAGGAAATGGAAAACGGGCCGGAAGAACGCCAATGATGGTGTAGGGCGTGCCTTCAAGTGTCGCCGTCTTGCCGGTAATCTCCCGATCGCCGCTGAATCGCCGCTGCCACAATTCGGCGCTGATCATCACCACCGGCGGTCCGCCCGGCGAATCTTCTTCCGCTCGAAACGCCCGCCCAAGCAACGGGTTCAATCCCAGGATTTGCAGAAAATTGGCAGATACGCGAGCACCTCTCAGCACCTCCGGTTCACCAATGCCGGAAAGCGTCTGGGTTTCCGGGCCGACGAACGCGCCTATTCCCGTGAAGGAGTGCGCGCTGGCCTGCATTTCCGCAAACCGCGTCGGCGTGGCGCCTCCCGTGATACTCACCAGCCGATCGGAGTCGGGATACGGCAGCGGTTGGAGCAACACGGCGTGGATGACCGCAAACATCGCTGTGTTCCCGCCAATCGCCAGTGCCAGGGTGAGAATCGCAGTCGCGGCAAAAGCCGGTTGCTTGCGCATCGTTCGCAGCGCGTAGAGGGCATCCTGCCAGATCATCTCCCCAAGCTTGATGTTCTTCATAATCGGCTTCCTAGGCATCGCAACATTGCTATTATAAGGACTTAGGCGGTCTTCCCTTCCTCATTATGAGTGCTCCAGCTTCCCAAATGTTCACCGTGGCGACTTATGTCCTCAAACAGAAGCTCGCTGGTAAGAAACGCTATCCCCTCGTATTGATGCTCGAACCCTTGTTCCGCTGCAATCTGGCTTGCGCCGGTTGCGGGAAAATCCAGTATCCGGCGCACGTTTTGAAGCGCCAATTGACCCCGGAAGAGTGTTTCAAAGCCGTCGAAGAATGCGGCGTTCCCACAGTGGCCATCCCCGGTGGCGAGCCGCTCATGCACCCGCAAATCAAAGAAATTGTCGACGGGCTGGTGGCGCGCAAGAAGTACATTTATCTCTGCACCAACGCCTTGCTCCTTGAAGAAAAGCTCGACCTTTTCAAGCCCAGCAAGTATCTCAGCTTTTCCGTGCACGTGGACGGCGAGCGCGAACATCACGATTTCTCGGTGTGCCGTGAAGGCGGCTACGATATCGCCATCAAAGGCATCAAAGCGGCCGTCGCGCGCGGCTTCCGCATCACCACCAACACAACACTCTTCGATGGCGCCGACCCGAACAGCGTGCGCCGCTTCTTCGACGACATGATGGAACTCGGCGTGGAAGACATGATGCTTTCGCCCGGCTATTCCTACGACAAGGCCCCCGATCAATCGCACTTCATGGGTCGCGCCCGTTCGCGCCGCTTGTTCAAAGCCATTCTTTCCAATCGCAAGCCGGCCTGGCGCTTCAACAATTCGTCACTCTATAACGAGTTCCTCATGGGCAAGCGCAATTTCGCTTGTACGCCCTGGGGCATGCCCACCTATAACGTCTTCGGCTGGCAAAAACCTTGCTATCTGCTGCAAGATGGCTATGCCGATACGTTTGAAGAATTGGTTGCCGAAACCGAGTGGGCCAATTATGGAACTGAATCGGGCAACCCCAAGTGCGCCAATTGCATGGTCCACAGCGGTTATGAGGCCTCGGCCGTAAATTATGCCTTCGGTTCGTTCCGCGGCATGTTCGAAATGGTGGCTGGCTTCATGAAGAAATATGAGGATAAGGATGCGCTGGCGTTGCTCAATGAACCCGTCAAGCCGGTGCACTCCTACAACCCGCTCGTGCAAATCAAAGATGCCGAAGGGACACAAGCGTGAGTCAGCCCATGCGCGCGCCCGCCGTTTCTACGGACGATCTCGAAGTCGTCCCCGGTTTCGAGCATGAGAAGCTGCAAGGTTGGGTCCCGACCATCGGCAACGACGACGAACTCCGCGAAGCTCTCGAGAAAGCGTTTGATTACCGTGGCGACATCACCATCACGCGCAAAGACGGCACGCAAGTGGAAGGCTACCTCTTTGATCGCCGCCAAGGCAAAACCCTAGCCGAATCCCTCGTCCGCATTCTTCCCGCCAACGGCCCGCGCGTCAGCATTCCCTATTCCGATGTGGCCGCACTCACCTTCAGCGGCCGCGATTCGGCTGCCGGAAAGAGCTGGGAAGCCTGGGTGCGCAAGTATTGGGAAAAGAAAGCCGCGGGTGAAGCCGCTGAAATTGAGCCAGAGTCACTCGATTAATCCTGCCCGGTGACCCTTCACCCCTAAGTCTCTGCGTTTTCCGCCCCAAAAACACCTCAGCCTTCCACAAAAAAATCCGAAACCGAGCCACGGAGCGTAAGCGACCTCAGGTCGTGGCGGCTGTGCGTGCGACGATCCGGGGCGACCCCAGCGCGGCCAAGACGCGTTTTGTCGAACTACCTTTATGGCCTTACGTGCTTGGGCTGATATAGGCCAATCTTCCCTCCGCCCGGCAGTCGGATTTTCGTAACCGAGCCCCAACGCTCCTCCATTACTCCCGCGCAGTCGACGCCCTTAGCGTGGAGCCCTGCCATCTCATTCTTCAAGTCGTCGCACATCAGGTAAAGCTCATGTCTGTCGTTTCCGTCGGCGGGATGAAAAGCCGCCTCCGCCGCCGGAAGACCAAAGATCAGCCATCCATGGCCAGCGTCCACCGACGCAAAGCCCAACACGTCGCGAAAGAAGTCGCGATCCGCCTCCGCGTTCTTGCTGTAGACAACCACATGCGCGCCATTGATCATTGAAAGTTGCTCCCTTCTATCCGCTAAGAATCATAGCCGGGACCGCGCGGCGAGCCGCACTCTTTCCACAGCTTTTCCCAATTCCAGATTCCGGGCGCCACGTTCTTGGGCAGCGGGAACCCGACCTGATGCGCGAGCATACACACCTGGCCGCGATGGTGAGCTTCGTGAGAAACCATATAGCAAAGCATTTCCGGGCCAACCGGCCAGGGTGGAGCCCAGCCGTCTCTGTGAAACTTCTCGATGCGGCCGCCACCACCGAGCGCTTCCGCGAGCATCTCCGCGCAGCGAGCGGCGCTCTCCGCCAATCCCGCACGCGCCTCTTGCGGCGTACAGTGCGTGCGGTTGAGCTGTGGCGGAACCTGCAAGTGCGGAGCTGTCAGCCTCACCCATTTGGTGCGGACATTGTGCATGTGCGTAAAGATCGCCGCAATGGGGCGAGCTTTGCCGGGCGGCTTGGCTCTCCAGGCGGCAGGATCAAGATGTTCGATGAGAACCTGATTCATGCGATCATTAGCGGCAAAGATCTGGACTGCCGCTCGGCCCAGTTGAGTCTGAACCTTGTGTTGACGGGTGGTCACGGCTCCCTACTCCTTGACCCCATAATCGCGGATTTCCCCGCAAACCGGCAAGACCGCTTGTTTGTCACTGGCTACAGTAAGGTCAGTTTTGGAAAGCGGCCTACCGGTTTAACAGATTCCTTGATACCTTTTTGCTCCGTTTAGGGTCCACCTGTTGAGCGCAATAGACATGCGAGATTTCTTTTTCCTGATTCTGGCGGCCTTCCTCTTTGTCATTTGGATCGTTTCATGGCTGGCGTTCCACGTCGCAGGCGGCCTCATTCATCTTCTGCTCGTGATCGCCGTCATCTCGTTGGTCATTCACTTTTTCCGCAAAGCGTCTGCTTGAATAAACGTTCCGCTGACCAAGCTGACTAAAACGTCGAGAACTGCTTCGTGACTGGACCGTATTTGTCGCCGCTGGCGCTAGCTGCAACGATCTCGGCAAGTCGCCCAACGATCCTGAGAACATCAGTGCGATCGTGTTCATATTTTTCTTCAATAGTGTTGATCGTTGACTCGGTCGATGAGTTAACTTCGCTGACCAATCCGCTCAGCGCATCACGCAGACCGTCAATGCTGTAAGTTCGCGTGTCCCCGGCGTCGATTTGCACATCCATGCTTTGAATGTGTTTGGACTGGATCGTCTCAAGCAGCGCCATCAGCTCGTCGATTTTGCTCTTCAGGGCAAGTTGTCGATCACTCATACTTGCGAGCGTATCACGCGCGATTCACGCCTAGTCCGCATCGGAGCCCGCGTGTTTGAACGTCAAATTGGGTACGATCCAGGCGATCGTTACGAGCGCAACGATGCCGAGCGCTAACTGAGCGTTAACGTAGGCGAGGGGAGCGGCCAGGAGGTAGAGACATAGGCTCGCCAGATGCATTGCTCGCGCTCGGGTGTCTTCCTTCTGGAGGTCCTTGAAATACCTGAGGTTGCGGTGAATGGCGAGGCGCAGCAGCAAGAAGGAAAAGCCGGTAACGACCATAGAGATGGTGTAAAGAAATACCGCGAACGAGTCCATCTTTTTTTCGAGTAGATACGAAGTGAAAAACGGCAGCAGCGAAAGACAGAAAAGGAAGAATAGATTTGCGTAGAGAGTAAACGCATCAGCCACTTCAATGCGCTTGATCAGATGCTGGTGATTGATCCAGTAAATGCCGGTAAAGGCAAACGACAGCAAATAGATCAGCAGAATGGGAAGGATGGCGTAGAGGCCTGCGCCACCGTCCTGCTGCGGCACCTTCAGTTCAAGGACCATGATTGTGATGATGACGGCGATCACTCCATCGGAAAAGGCTTCTAGCCGGGCGGTGGACGGTGGCTTCTGTGGCATCAGGAAAGATTATCAATCGATTGGCGACGAAGGCGACCCCGTCGTAACTGAGAACCACGCCCCATTCGGCTTTCACTATTTGATAGCCTCTGAATTATGCGATTTAACAGCTTTGTGGTGGAATTGCTGTCTCTTGTGGCCGGGCTTGTGTTGCTAGCGTCACGCCCTCTTCCCGCGGCACCCGCGACGACGACCACTGAACGGCTCCAAACCCTCGGGAAATCGATTACATTCGACTGGGCAAAATCGCACCCGCTTGTTGCGACATCACTCGGCCTTAGCGACGAAGACGGCCAGCTCGACACTCCGTCTGAAGCCGAAAATGCTCGTGATCTGGCGACGATCCGCGGCTGGCAGAGTGAACTCGCCGCAATACCGCTCGATGGCGCGTCCCTTGTAGATGTGGATGACGCCAAGCTGCTCCGTGCCCAACTCACCGGCTATGAGCGGCAGTACCTTATATACAAAACCTATGAGAAGGATCCGTCCGGGCCGTCGATGGCGATCATGGCCGCGATTTACACCCAGTTCCTCCACCTGCCCATCGCCGGTACCGCGGGCGCTACCAAGGCCGACGCCGCCGCAGCGTGGCAGAAGATCGTCCAGCGGCTCGAGGGCGCACCTGCCTACATCGCGGCGGGCAACGCGCTCGTCACTCACCCGGGGTACCTCTATGGCGTCACAGGCTCTGAGCAGCTTGCCGGAGCGCCGAGTTTCTTTAGCGGCCCGTTGACGGACGCGGCGAAGGACCAATTGCCCGCCGATCGCTTCGCGGCATTTGTGAAGGCGCGCGACGCTGCGCTCGCCGCAATGGCGCAGACAAAGAAATACATCGACGAGCACGCGGCATCGTGGCCCGAGAACTACGCGATTGGCAGAGCCGCTTACGACGCACTGCTCCGCGACGAGGAGCTGCTGCCCTTTAACTCGAACGATATCGAGCGCATGGCGCACGCCGAGCTCGCTCACGGATGGGCCGTACAGAGCTGGATCGAAGAACTCGCCACTGAACGCGGCACGCCGATCGGGCCGGAGAGCGGCGGCGGGCTCGCTCCCGGGGGCGCGGCGCTCATCGATTACTATCGCGCGCGAGTCGCACAACTGCGGGAGTTCGTTGCGCAGCATCACGTCGTCGATGTTCCCGAGTGGCTTGGGGAAATGGCCATAATCGAGACGCCAAAGTTTCTGCAGCCCGTGTCACCGGGCGCTTCGATGAATCCGCCGCTGCTGTTCAGCAAGGGGACTACCGGATTCTATTTCATAACACCTCCGACATCGCTCGCCGACGCGGCCAAGAGACTCGATGCCAACCAGGACTTCGACCGTGATCGCATTCTCTCCACCGCGGCGCATGAGGCGATGCCGGGCCACTTTCTGCAGCTGTCCATCGCCCGCCGGCACCCCGACTTCGTCCGCAAAATCCAAAGCAGCAGTGAATTCCAGGAAGGCTGGGCGTTCTACGGTGAAGAACTCTTCGTGCAACTAGGCCTCTACCGCGACGATCTCGATGGGCGCTATTTTACGGCGCAGTGGGAACGGGTGCGCGGTGCTCGAGCCATTGTCGATCCAGAACTCGCAAGCGGCGATTGGAGCGTCGATCAAGCGGTTCTCTTCTTCGCGCACGAAACCGGCTTCTCGCCCGAGCAGGCGAAGGCGGCCATCGCTGGGATCGCCCTAAGTCCAGGTCAGATGATTGCCTACACGGCAGGCCGCGCGGAAATCGAAGCGCTGCTGGCGGAGTACCAATCCAAGGCGCACGCGGGGTCGCTGCGTGACTTCCACGATCGGCTATTGTGCTACGGCTCGACACCTCTCTCCGTTATCGGACCGGAACTGCTTGCGGACCTGGCGAAACCGCTCGCGGAGGTTCGTGCTGGTGCCGATTACTGAGGCGGGTAAGACGCAGCTCTGCCCTATTCGAGCACTACTGCTATAAAAAGAATTTGTGCCCAGCGCAATGACCCAGCATTTACACAAGCCCGCGGAACCTAACGGCCACGGCCTCGTCCTCACCCACGGCGCCGGCGCCAACGCGCAATCTCCATTACTCATCAAAGTAGCTGAAGCCTTCGCCGCTGGCGGATTTTTTGTGCTCCGCTACAACCTCCCATTCCGCCAGCGCAAACCCTTCGGTCCACCCTCGCCGGCAGGCGCACAAGAAGACCGCGAAGGATTGCGCACGGCCGTTGGCAACCTCAAAGAGTTCGCGCCCCGCGTCTGTCTCGGAGGTCATTCCTACGGCGGCCGCCAAGCGAGCATGCTCGCGGCCGAAGACTCAGAGTTGGTCGAAGCCTTGCTCCTCCTCTCCTACCCGCTCCATCCTCCCAAGAAGCCAGCGCAGCTGCGCACCGCCCATTTCGCGCAACTCCAAACTCCCGCCTTGTTCGTCCACGGCGCAAAAGACGACTTCGGCTCGCCGGCAGAACTAGCCGCCGCCCTCCGCCTGATTCCCGCCAAGACTGAGCTGCAAACAATTGAAGGCGCAGGTCATGACCTCATGAAAGGCGCCTTCAACATTCAGGACCGAGTCGTCTTCCCGTTCACAGCACTCATCAAGCCCAGCTAAATCCACTCTTCGCCAACGGAATTGTACGTATTCGTTGGCCAGTGGCCGCAAAAATCGCGTTCGTCACCGCCGGAATCACCGGCGGTAACGCTGGTTCCCCCAAACCGGTCGGATCGTGCTCACTCTTTACGAAGTGCACGTCGATTTGCGGCGTCTTACTAAGTCGGAGCAACTGATGCTGATGGTAGTTACTCTGCACCACGCGGCCGCCTTCGAGTGTGATCTCCTGGCTCATGAGTTCACTAAGCCCGTCAATCACTCCTCCTTGCACCTGTGCTTCCGCGCCGCTCGGGTTAATGACCTGGCTGCCGATATCGCCGCAGACCCACACTTTGTGCACTTTCAGTTTGTTGTTTGCCGCCACCGAGACCTCCGCCACATGCGCGAAGTATCCCTGGAAGCTGTAATGGAACGAAACGCCCTGCGCGGTTCCCTTCGGGAGCGTACGTTTGCCCCAACCGGAACGTTCAGCCACAGCCTGTAGAACGCCCCGCATACGTGCCACGTCATAGTTCTTGTGCGTTTGCTCGCCCAGCAGTTCCAGCCGGAACGCAACCGGATCTTTGCCGCCCGCATGGGCTAGCTCGTCTATGAACGATTGCATCACGAAGCACTGGGAATTGGCCGTCGGCGCACGCAACGCCCCCGTCTTCAGCGCCAGCGGCATCGCCGAAACATGAATGGCGAAATTCGGCACAAAGTCCGACGGAAATTCGCCGGGATTGATTGCCGCCGACGAAGCGAAGTGTTCATTATCGCCGTAAGTGACAAAATGATTACGCCAAGCTACCACCTTGCCCGACGAATCCACTGCGCCTTTCAGGAAGTGGAAGCCGCCCGGCCGGTAGTAATCGTGCTGCATATCGTCCTCGCGCGTCCACACCAGCTTCACCGGCACACCCACCTTCATGGCAATGTGCGAAACCTCCACCATGTAGTCGTTGGTCAGTCCGCGGCCAAACGAGCCTCCGGCGCGCAGCAGATGAATGGTGATGTTCTGTTCCGGAATATCGAGCTGTTTTGAAACCAGCGCACGGCCACGCGCGGGTAGCTGTGTAGTACTCCAGATTTCGAGTTTGCCGTCTTTGAACAGCGCGCTGCAGTTGCGCGGTTCCAGCGGCGCGTGCGAAATGAACGGATAGGCGTAAGCCGCTTCCAGCACTTTGGCGTTGCCCTTCAAAGCGTCGTCCACATTGCCGTCATTCTTGAGCGTGCGCTGGGGCGCTTGCGTCGAAAGTTCGGTCGCTCGCTTGGCAAAATCCGCGCTACTTTGACTGGCTGCTGGACCTTCATCCCACTTGACGTCGAGCTTTCTGCGCGCCGAGTTAGCAGCCCACCAGGTATCGGCCACAATCGCAATCCCAGCTTCAAGGCCAGGATCACCTTCCACAACTGGCCCCGTCTTCACGTTGGCATCCACCACAAATGCGTGCCGCACACCTGGCAGCCCCTTGATTTCGTCAATGTTGGCGCTCACCACCCTCCCGCCAAACACGGGGCATTTGTGGTAGACGGCATAGAGCATGCCGGGCATCGTGAAATCGATACCGAAGATCGGGTTACCGCTCACAATATCGGGCACGTCCACTGAACGCGTAGCCTTGCCGATGATTTTGAAATCGCCTTGATCTTTGAGCGTCAGCGTCTTCAGATCCGGCACAGTCATCCCGGCAGCGGCAGAAGCGAGTTCGCCGTAACCGAGCGAACGGTCGGTGCCCTTGTGATAAACGCGGCCATTCGTCGCGAAGCATTCCGCTTCCGGCACGCCCCACGATTTGGCCGCAGCCGCAATCAGCATGTGACGCGTCGCCGCGCCCACTTGCCGCATCGGCACCCAGTTGTTTGATGCCGCACGGCTGCCTCCAGTGGTTTGCATACCGTACTTGGCGTCGAAATCGGCTTGTTCCACTTTCACCGATTTCCAATCGATTTCCAGCTCTTCGGCAATCAGCATGGGAAGCATGGTCTTGATTCCCTGCCCTATTTCAGGGTTGCGCGAGATCAGCGTAACCGTGCCGTCGGGCGCAATACGAACGAAAGCCGTCGCTTCAAACGGCGGCGGCGGGGGTGGCTGTTGTTGCCCGCTAGCCAACTGCGCCTGAAACGCACCAATCAGCAGTCCACCGCCGGAAGCGGTACTGACTTCGAGAAAAGAGCGGCGTGTGAGTCGCATACTAGGCAACTCCTTTCACGGCAGACATGTCGGCAGCCTTGTGGATAGCTTCGCGGACCCGCACGTACGTGCCACAGCGGCAAAGATTGCCATCCATCGCCGCGTCAATTTGGGCGTCGGTTGGCTTAGGGTGCGCGGCCAATAGCGCCGCGGCCGACATGATCTGGCCCGCTTGACAATAGCCGCATTGGGGAACATCGATTTCGATCCAGGCTTGTTGCAGCGGGTGCAAAGCGTTGGGTGAAAGGCCTTCAATGGTAGTGATATGAGCATCAGCCGCGGCTGAAATCGGTGTAGCGCACGAACGCTGTGGCTGACCGTTGACATGAACAGTGCAAGCGCCGCACTGTCCAATCCCGCAACCAAATTTCGTCCCGTGGAGATTCAGCACATCGCGCAACACCCAGAGGAGTGGAGTGTCGGGGGACGCGTCGACGGTGGTCATCTGTCCGTTAACCGTTAGTTTTGTTGACATAATTTTCGTCCCAAGGGAGACATTGACCAGCATATGACGAATGGAATGACGAAGCGATGCGTGCAGTAAACTCGGACGAGCCCATGCCCTACGATTTGAATGCCGCCGCCTTGCAAACCGTAACTGAAAACGGATTTCATCCGCAGTTCCCGCCCGAGGCCGAAGCCGAGCTGGCTGCGCTGGTTCCAGTCTCCACCCCAGGCGCGCTGGATCAGCGTGACCTTCTTTGGTCGTCGATCGATAACGACACATCGCGCGATCTGGATCAGATTGAAGTAGCGGAGCAATTGAGTGACGGGCGGATTCGCATTCTAATAGGCATCGCCGATGTCGATGCTTACGTCCGCAAGGGGTTGGCGCTCGACAGCCACGCACAAGCCGAGACCACCACGGTTTACGCCCAGGTCCGCACCTTTCCGATGTTGCCGGAACAGCTCTCCACCGGATTGACTTCATTTTTAGAGAACCAAGACCGGGCAGCAATTGTCGTCGAGTACGTCGTAGGCACCGATGGAGGCGTGACTGACGCGCGCAGCTATTCGGCCAATGTCCGCAACAAGGCGCAACTTACCTACAATGGCGTTGGACCCTGGCTCGACGGGACGGCGGCCGCTCCGCCGAAAGTGGCCGCTTCCCCAGCGTTGCAGGCCCAGTTGAAGCTCCAAAATACCGCGGCTCAACGATTGCTTGAGGCGCGGCATCGTATGGGGGCATTGAGCTTTGAGAGGACAGAGACGAGTGCCGTCATCGAAAACGGCCAAGTGACTGGCTTGGTGGCCGCCAAGAAGAACAGTGCCGGCATGTTGATTGAAAACTTCATGGTGGCGGCCAACGAGGCCATGGCCCGAACATTTGTGGAAAAAAAGGTATCGTCCATCAGGCGCGTCGTTTCCCAGCCCGCCCGCTGGGATCGCATTGTCGAACTAGCAAAACGGGTGGGCGGCGCCTTGCCCGCGCAGCCCGATGTGAAGGCGCTGAACGAGTTTCTCTTGAAGCGCAGACAAGATGATCCGGACCATTATGCGGATTTGTCCCTCTCTGTCATCAAGCTGCTGGGCCCGGGCGAATACAAAATGCAGCGGCCCGGCGATGACGATGGCGGCCATTTTAGTCTAGCCGCGCACGATTACACACATTCGACAGCGCCGAACCGCCGCTTTGCCGACCTCTTAAGCCAACGCATTCTGAAAGCGATGTGCGCAGGCGCATCGGCGCCTTACACGGATGACGAACTCAACACCATTGCGGTCCACTGCACCGAACGCGAAGATGCGGCGCGCAAAGTGGAGCGAACGATGCAGAAGCGTATCGCCGCCGTGGCCATGAGCGGCAAAGTGGGGCAAACGTTCCTGGCCATGGCCACCGGTGTTTCTGCAAAAGGAACATTCGTCAGAGTCATTGATCCTCCCATGGAGGGCCGGTTGATGCAGGGTACTGATGGCGTAGATGTGGGCGACAAGCTCGAGGTCAGACTCACGCGCACAGACCCGGCGCGCGGCTTCATTGATTTCGCCAGGGTCCGCGCATTACCTCATTAAGAGGTCCAGTTCACGCCCCATTGCTGTTTCAATTCTTTTGGAATCGTAAAAGTCGGACGGTTTCCGTCTCGCTGTACAAGAACAATCGAGTTGATCAGAACCTTACCCAGTTTTTCGGCAAGATCGGCGATAGCGGGCAGGTCGTGTATCAGATCGGTCACTACCTCCCCGCCGATCTGCAGAGGAAGCGCGAGTACGCCGCGCAGTCCGCTTTGCTCCAGCCCGGTTTTCTCAACGCCAATCATAGCCGCATGTTCGTCTCCCAGAAAGTAACGAATGAAGAGGCCCGGAGCATCGTCGAACAGATTACCGGGAAGCTGATACTGAACGGATTCAATCAGAGCCTTTGTCATCAGTTTTCCTTCCGGACAGGGCCCGAATTGGCGGCGCGCGATGGCGGCGCAAAGGGCGGCGGCGGAATCATTATCGGCCGGAATCATGTCGTCGCTTAATCCGAGTTGGTGGCCCACGATCTGCCAGCAGTGCAAATAGGCATCCCATTCAGCGTCGGTCAGCGCCACCCCAATGCGACGCAGACCGTCCAGAGAGATCCAAGAGAATGCCATCAGCGTACCCGTCAAGTCTTCCTGATTGACAGGAAGGCCAAATTCAGTTTTCCATCTGGGATACTGCTTCACCAGGTGCCGCACCGCAGCGTGCATAAGACGAACCTTTTGAATTGTTCGGCGAGCGCGGCCTTGCGGACCAGTAAGTCCGCCGGGTGACATGACGTCTACCAATAGCTGCGCCGTTTCCAAAATGCGGCGCGTAGAGTTCCCGCTGAGGCGGCCGGTCAGAGCCAGCACCTGCACCCCGTTACGCCCCACATAGCAGAACGGCAGCGCGTAGCAATGCAGAATCAAGATCAGGCGCGGGCCATATTCCCAAAACACCCGTTGCGCTGTCTCGATTTTGCCGGAATCAGCCCAGTCGGGGAGCTCATCAAGCTGCTTGAGATAGTCGGCAACGATCGGTGGGAAAGTGGAGGGTTCCGGATATTCGTTCAGAACCAGGCTGCGCATGAGCGCGTTCACCGAGTCAATCGAGTTGTCGGCAAAAAGATTTTCAACAACAGTGTCGGCCAATGGATCGCCGATTTGGCGCATCGGATCCAGAAAAGAATCGGTCCAATGAGCCGCAGTCTGAAAGACAGGAGGCATTGGACCGACATTATATAGGAGAGACCAGCTGAGTCGCGACGAGCGTGAGCCACCTAATTCGGCACTGCCTAGCCGATACGTCTAGCCCATCTCTTTTACCGCCCAACTTCTAGCCGAACCGCGACTGTAAAGGAGTCGGCAACGCCACCCTCGCTTTGGGGTACTTCATCACAGAAAAGATAGATTCAGCAAGATTAATTCTCGCCGCTGACCGAAATAGAAAGCGCCGTGGATTGCGTAGCGTTGGAAGCAGCAGGCTGCTCCGGCGCGCCCCCCGACATGCTTTGAGCCGCGGGTCGACTCAGATTCACGCCGACACCCCACACGCACCGATTAGCGCTCACAGAATTCGTCCCCGAGACCGTCGCGTCCACCCCCCAGACCTTGTTAACAGCCCAAACCGTACTTGTCGCATCGATCGCCTTGACACCCCACACAGCTCGGACATCGTAGTCATTTTGAGGGCCCCACACGCCAGTGAGATTCCAGACCGCGGTAGGATCAGGGACGAAGCCGACTGTTCCCTTTGAAGTGTTATAGACAGCGGTAGGAGACAGGGTGGTTCCCTGCGCCAGCGATCTGTTAGCAAGCGCCGCGCCGATATCAAGGTAGCCTGCACCTACTGTAAAGATGTCGTAGTAGCTGACATAAGTCATCCCGGTAGTTGGATCGGTCGCAACGCTGGACGTTGGAAATGTTTTGTAAGCGGTCAGCATAAGCCGCGCTTTCACCTGATCGGGCGTCATTTTGGGATTGTCATGAAGCAGCAGAGCGGCAGCCGCGCTGACCACCGGGGTTGCCATGCTGGTGCCACTCAAAAGAAAGAAAGTATTTCCAGGATTCGAATCGGTCGTGTTCTCGTAGTAGGAGAGCGGCACGATGTTACTGGGATTCTGAACTGCCAGCGTCGCCGAAGTACTGGCGAGCAAAGACACCACAAGATTGCCAGGCGCCACCAGATCGGGCTTTACAATGCCATCCACCAGAGTTGGCCCTTTTGAACTATAGCTGGCAATGAGGTCGTCCGTGCGAGTATACGTGCCCTCCGTTTTCATGGCGCCCACGGTAATTACGTAAGGGTCGTTGCCAGGCGCTTCGATAGTGCCATAACCATTGTTTCCGGAAAAATTATCGCGCCCA
The DNA here is from genome assembly GCA_003167495.1 of Bryobacterales bacterium. Classification (GTDB taxonomy): domain Bacteria; phylum Acidobacteriota; class Terriglobia; order Bryobacterales; family Bryobacteraceae; genus Bog-105. The sequence goes on from PMSX01000135.1 coordinate 15,849, forward strand.
TCGTTGCCCGCGGCGACAACCACAACAATGCCGGCCTTCCAAGCTTCTTCTACGGCCTGGCAGAGCGGATCGTTCGTATAGCTTTCATAGACAGGCCGGCCGAGCGAAAGATTGATCACGCGAATGTTATACAGGGGTGCCAGCCTGATGGCGGTATCAATGGCTGCGATTACCTCGCTGTCCAGGCCAGCGCCGTTTTCGTCCAGAACGCGCAGGTTGATAAGATTCGCGCCTGGGGCGATGCCCTTCAGCGATCGGTCACACAGGCCGCAAGAAGAACTCGCGCCATTGCCGGCCAGGATACCCGCGACATGTTCACCATGTCCGTAGAGATCTGGCGCAACGGTGGGCCCGAGCATGTTGAGAAGGGTGAAGGCTAAGGTCTGTGTCGTCGCGCCGCTCGTGAAATCCTCGCTATATACGATGCGATGACGAGTATCGAAATCGACACTCGGATTTACGCCGCTATCGATCAAAGCTATACCGATACCCGCACCCGTAAGGTTCGCATTCCAGGCAGTGGGCGCGTTGACAGCCGCCGCCGTGTAATCGAGTTTGGCGTGAACAGGACGATCTGGAGCGACAAAGGAAACCTCCGGATCATTCGCCAGATCATTTAGTGCAGACGCGCGAACGGTATAAGCTCCGAACGCCATTTTTGCGTAACGGCGGCGAATCGTGCCTCCACGGCTCAGAACCTTCTGGTGACTTGCTTCGCTAGCGATATGTTTCCATTGCACGATGACATTACATTGCGCCAGCGGATCTTTCGCCACCAACTCTGCTGAAAGCTTTGGGTTGTGACCCGTGCTTTGTGCTGCGGCGGAAAATACCGCCAAAATAAGAATGAATGTGAGCTTTTTCACCAAAACCGGGGACTCCTTAGAATCGCGGGTGACGCTAAAATTTCAGCCACCCGCCAAATGTCTTCAAAAGGCTTATCGGTGTCCAGGCCTCAGCTTTAACCTTCTAAAGTTTCGAAAGTACTACTCCGATATTTGAATTAGCAGAGTAATGGTCTACCGCCCGCCTAANNGCGTTCTAATGCGAGTCTTGATCCATCAAAGGAAATGACCCAATACGTCCGCCAAAGCTGGAATGCCGAGACTGGACTGCCGCAAAGCACCGTTCAAGCTGTGGCCCAAACCGCCGATGGCTACCTTTGGATCGGCACTGAGGAAGGATTAGTGCGTTTTGACGGCGTGCGGTTTACGGTTTTCGATAGGAAGAACACACCGGCGTTGCATAGCAACCAGGTTACCGCCCTTTTAGTGGATAAAGAGCAGAATCTTTGGGTTGGAACCCATGGCGGTGGAATCACCCGCTTTGCCAAGGGACAAATCTCGGCATCTCATCTGCGGGAGGCCACCGACCTAACGGTTAACGTTTTGTACCAGGATCACCAGGGTGTGATCTGGGTGGGAACTTCGGGTGCAGGCCTATTCCGCTTCGCCGGCGAGAATGTCACGTCGCTGACGACGGCGAACGGCCTGGCTGACAATTCAGTATTCGCTATGGCCGAAGACAGCAGCGGGGTACTTTGGGTAGGTACGTACCGGGGCCTGAGCCGCCTGGTGGAAGGTAAGCCGCAAGCGCCGGTCAAATACCAAATGCTCGCCGGGCGCTATGTGCGGGCCATCTGTTCCGATCGTAGCGGGACACTGTGGGTGGGCACAATGGGCGATGGGCTATGGCGTTTTCGCGACTTCGATCAAAAGAACTTCAAACAGGCCGACGGTCTTACGGATAATTCCATCACGGCGCTCTTGGTCGATCGCGCCGGCGCGCTATGGATTGGTACGCAAGGAGGCGGCCTCAACCGCTTGTCGAACGGAAAACTCAGCGCGCTTGTGGGAAAAGACCAAGAGCCGGACGATCTGATTTGGGCGATTTTTGAAGATCGCGGCGGTAGCCTGTGGACTGGGAGTTCCAGCCGCGGCTTAAGCCATTTTCGCGATGGAGTCTTCACCACCGTTGGCAAGGCTGAAGGGTTGCCCAGCGACATGGTTTTGCCCGTATTCCAAGATCACACCGGAGCAATCTGGATTGGGTCCGATCAGGGGTTAACGCGCTGGCAGGATGGGAAGTTTAAGCACTACGGCGCCAAAGATGGGCTTCCAGACGGCATTGTGTTTTCTATCGCGGAAGACACCACAGGAAGCTTGTGGGTAGCCACCCGCAATGGGTTGGCTCGCCTAATGGGCGGGCAATTCCGAATTTATGCCGAGAAAGACGGCCTGCCGAACAAGACTGTCATCTGTATGCTGGCCGATCGCAAAGGGGGAATCTGGGTTGGTTCACGGGGCGGCCTGAGTCATTTCAAAGACGGACGCTTTGAGACAATGACCACCGCCAATGGCCTGTCGAATGATTTTGTCCTTTCGCTTTACGAAGATCGCGGTGAGACGCTGTGGATCGGAACTGATTCAGGTTTAAACCGGCTCAGAGACGGAGCGATTACCGTATATACGATCCGCGAAGGTCTGTCAAACGATGTAGTCTGGTCCATTTCCGGCGATGCCGATGGTGCAGTTTGGTTTGGCACAAATGGCGGTGGCTTAGATCGTTTTAAGAATGGAAAATTCACCAGCATTACAACGGAGTCGGGGCTGATTGATGACGCAGTCTTCGAATTGCTTGACGATGAGCAGGGCCGGCTGTGGATGACCTCCGACAAGGGAATCTGGTGGGTGAGCAAACAAGATTTGAACGCGTTTGCGGATGGAGAAAGAAAGCGGATCTCGTCGGTCATCTATGACACCCGCGACGGTCTACGGAGCCGGGAATGCAACGGCGGCTTTCAGCCGGCCGGTTTGGTAACGTCTGACGGCCGGATTATGTTCCCGACCACGAAAGGTTTGACCGTCGCCCACCTGGCGCGGCTGGCGGATCACACCGAACCCCTCAACGTAGTGCTCGAGCGCCTCGAAGCGGATGACAATGAGTTTCCTACCACGGGTCAAGTCGAGATCCCTCCCGGGCTCGGAAAGCTCGTCTTTTCCTTCGCCTCGCCGAACTTTAGCTCGCCAGAGAAACTGCAGTTCCGCTATCGTCTCGAAGGGTTCGATCAAGATTGGAGCGGATTTACCACTCGCCGGGAAGCCTATTACACGAACATTCAGCCCGGCGAATACCGCTTCCGGGTGATGGCGTGCTTGGATGGAGCTTGCAAAGAAAGTGCCGAAGGTCCTCGCTTCAAGCTGCGGCCGTATTTATATCAAACTGGACTATTCAGCTTGCTTTGTTGCGTTTGTTTGGGTGTGGGAGCCTTTGCGCTCTACCGGTTGCGGGTGAAACACTTACACGGACAGGCGCAGAAGCTCGCAATCCTGGTCGAAGAACGCACCAGCGACTTGCAGAAAAGCGAGCAGAAGTTGCGCCGTTCGCGAGATGAACTGGAAGTAAGGGTTCAAGAGCGCACACAAGATCTTTTGAGGCTAAACAGATCACTCGAAAGCGAGATCGCCGTTCGCGCCGAAGCCGAACAGCGCGCGGATGCAGCCAATCGCGCCAAAAGCGACTTTCTAGCGAACATTAGTCATGAAATCCGTACGCCGATTAACGGAATAATGGGTATGACAAGACTTTCTCTCGCCACGCAATTGGATAGCGAGCAGCAAGAATACATTGAAGCCGCTCAGGCTTCGGCCGAAGCACTGCTCAAGGTCGTCGATGACATCTTCGACTTTTCTCAGTTGACGGATAACCGCCTGGCACTCGAGCATCAACCCTTTCAGTTGGCCCGCTGCCTTGGCGCGCTACAGCACGAGTTTTCGGCACGCGCTCGAGAGAAAAAGCTGAGCTTTACAGTTCGCCGCGATTCAAGCGTCCCCGAGTTTCTAGTGGGAGACGAAAAACGCCTGCGCCAGATTTTGTCGCATCTTGTCGACAACGCTTTGAAATTTACATCTGAGGGCGGTGTTTCGCTGGCAGCGTCCATGAGCTCGGGAGACGCGAACGAGTTGCAATTTTCCGTGATCGACACCGGCGTCGGTGTTCCCGAAGACAAGAAGAATGCCATCTTTGAGGCGTTCTCGCAAGCCGATAGTTCTTCAACAAGGCGTTACGGCGGAACCGGATTGGGCCTTACGATTTGCTCGCGGCTGGCAGCCCTGATGCGCGGAAGAATTTGGTTTGAGAGCGGACCGGGAGGCAGCACGTTTTACCTGAGTGTGCCCTGTGCTACCCCAGACAGCCCTGCGATCAAAACCAGCCTGTCGCTATTTGACACTGGTACAAACGCCGGCACAAATATGGATATGAGATCCTGATGACAACCAATGCGTTTTTTACCCATTCTTCTCTCAGCGACAGTGGCAGCCTGCGTGGCCTCCGCTAGCGCTCAGACATCCACCAAATCGGCCCCGACGGCGGCCAAGAAAACATCCACGGCAAGCACGGCGCACCGTACACCTGTGGGACCAACGACAGACGACGAGAAGGCCATCTATTCCATCGGTCTTAGTATCTACGGTTCGCTTTCGCAATTCAATCTTTCGCCCGCTGAATTAGACCTAATCAAGCGCGCCATCTCGGACGCGGCCGCCGGCAAGCCAGCAGTAAACCTAAAAATATGGGGGCGGAAAATTGACCCAATGATGAGAGCCCGCGCGGCCAAAGCCTCAGCCGACTTTTTAGCCAAGGCAGCTGCGGAACCAGGCGCCGTGAAGACGGCATCGGGCTTGATTTACCAGGAACTCAAGGCGGGAACCGGAGAGTCACCCTCCGCCACCGACAAGGTGACGGTCAATTATCGCGGCACTTTTGTAAATGGCAGAGAGTTCGATAGCTCGAAGGAACCAGTTCCATTCGTGTTAAACCAAGTGATCCGCTGCTGGACGGAAGGCGTCCAGAAGATGAAAGCTGGAGGGAAAGCCCGTCTGGTCTGTCCGTCCGATATCGCTTATGGCAACCAAGGCCGGCCTGGCATTCCAGGTGGTTCGACTTTGGTTTTCGAAATCGAACTCTTATCGATCGGCCCCAAATAACACGTTTGTGGGGCGGCGCCTGGAGTTTCTACATTTTCTTACCCACTAATTTGGCACCGCCCAACTTCTAGCCGAGACTGTTAAGGAGACGGCAACGCCACCCTCGCTTTGAGGTACTTCATCACTTTCATAGGAAGTCCTGTGAGCCCTAACTATCAAGGCGGCCAGCCTGTCGGGCGCCGATTGAATCGGCGCAAATCCGTCATTCGTACCGCAGCGCAATCAACGGATCTACCTTGGTCGCCCGGTAAGCCGGCACGCAACTCGCAATCAAAGCGACGCCCGTCCATACAATCGCCACCGCCGCGAACGTCCTACCATCCGTGGGGCTTAATCCGTAGAGGAAGCCGCGCAATAAGCGCGTAAGGCCAAACGAGGCACACAATCCCAAACTCACGCCCGCCAGCGTGAGCACCACAACGTCACCGATGACCACCCCGAGCACATCGCGTCTCTCTGCTCCTAGAGCCATGCGAATTCCAAACTCCTGCGTTCGCTGCTTCACCCCAAACGCGATCACCCCATAAAGCCCAACGGCAGCCACCAGCAACGCCAGCGCACCGAATGCTCCCAATAGAGACGCTTCAAAGCGGATCTGCCCAAGCGACCTCTCCATCTCATCGGAGAGCGCATCCACAGCGTAGATGTGCAACCTTTCGTCCATGCCGCGCAGTTTCTTTCGTAGAACCGCCGCGTACTGCATCGGGTCGTGCCCGGTCCTGACAAGCAGCGCGACGTATCGAACCGGGCGCTGCTCGAACGGAAAGAAGACGTAGGGCTTTCCGGCGTTCTGGGGCGACGCATACAGTGCGTCTCTGACAACGCCCACAATCTCGGCATTCGTGCCTTGGCCCTTTTCACAGCCAGGGCCAATCTGCACCCGTTTTCCTACTGGATCGCGCCCCGGCCAGTATCGGCGAGCAAGAACGTCGTTGACGATCGCCACCGGCGGTGCCGCCAAACTGTCCCTTGCCGTGAACGCGCGGCCGCGGAGAAGAGGGATGCCTAGCGTGGAAAAATAGTCTTCGCCAACAAGGTTTGAGCTCGCCGTAACCGCCGCCTGCGAACTGGACCCATCTGCCGGCACGACACAATCCGACGTCGCAATAAGCGGCGATGCATAGGACAGAGTCACGCTCTGTACGCCGGGCATAGCGCGCGTTTCGTCCAAGATGCGCTGGAAAAGCTCCTTAGCCGCGCCGTCGCTGAATTCGGGCTTCGCCACATAGAGTCGTGCGGAAACCAAACCGTGCGCATCAAAACCGGGACTGATTTCGCTTGCTTTCTTGAGCGCGCGGATGAAGAGACCCGCCACGATCAACAGCATCACCGAGAGCGTCACTTGTACAACTACATACATATTCCGCAGTCCGAATCTCCGGTGCCGAATACCTGATGGAATCTCATTCCCTTTCAGAGCGGGCACCAAATCCGCTTTCGAAGAGCTTACGGCAGGGACGAGCCCGAACAGAATAGTTGTGACAAGAGCGGCTCCTAACACAAACCCGAGCACGCGCACATCAATCGAGAGATTAGCACCTACCGCCATCTCCGGCGACGCCCCTGACATCGCCCTCTCCAACAGCGGGTTGGTCCAGGCGGCTGCTGCTAAACCCGCACTCGCGCCCATCAGACTCAGTAACAGACTCTCGATCAAAGTCTGACGGCCAATGCGCGCACGGCTGGCCCCAAGAGCGAGCCGGATCGCAACTTCGCGTCGCCTGCCCACCGCCCGGCTCAAGAGAAGACTCGCGATATTCGTACAAGCAATAAGCAGCACCAAGCCAACCACGACGGCCAGCAGAATCACCGCTTGCGCACCCATCCGGCGGAAACCCGGATCGGGTGTTCCGCGAGCGAACTCTACCCGCAGTGTCGCCGTGGGCGCTTCGAGCCGCGGATATTCCCTGCGCAACTGGCTATCGATTACGTTCATCTGGCCTTGTGCCTGTGAGATCCCGACACCGGGCCTAAGCCTGCCCAGCATCATGATTCTGTCTCCTTGCCGGCTCTCCAAAAGACGCGCCGCAAAATCGTTGTGCCGGGCATACCTCACCAGCGGCACCCAAACATCCGTCATAATCGGCACCGCGATCCCTTGGAAATCCCTCGCTGCCACGCCAACAACCGTGTACCACTGCGATTCCAGCCGAACTCTCTTACCAACCACCTGCGGGTCGCCGCCGAAGCGGCTTTGCCATACTCGATAGCTGATCACCGCCGGGAACTGATCGGCTTTGTGCTCGTCTTGGATGGAAAACCAACGCCCAAGCAACGGTTGCGTTTTCAAAACCGAAGCGTAGTTGTACGAAACGCCCTCCATCAAAACGATCTCGCTGGCGTCTCCCACATCGAGCGCGCTTTCGTTAGTCATCTCCGCGGCAAGCCCGGAAAACGCAGTTGCACGCTCCTGGAAGTCGAGGAAGTCGGCGTACGAGCATGCGCGACCGTCACCCCGGTAGACGGCAACGAGACCGCCGCCTTCCGCGCCCGGCAACGGTCGAAGGAGTAGTGCGTTGAGCAGACTGAAAATGGACGTATTGACGCCAATGCCAAGAGCCAGAGTTATTACCGCCGCCGCGGTGAAGCCCGGGCTCCGCAGCAACTGCCGTGCCCCGTACTGCAAGTCCTGGCGGACTGTCTCCAGCCAAACAACCATGCCGTGCACGATCATATTTGTTATTTGACACCGTGTGGCCAGCCTTGGTTCCCACCGCCGTGCAAAGCTAGTATATCGTTTCAACAAAA
>PMSX01000027.1 GCA_003167495.1 Bryobacterales bacterium
GTGAGCGGAAAAGAGACTCGCGTCGCGGCCACCAAGCCCGCGAAATCGCAATCACCGCAATGACGGGCATTCAGTCATTAGTTCCAAGCTAACCGGCAACTGGAACTAATAGGCGGTTACACTCGCCATACCGACCGACCCCTACTGGCATCAGGCTCAGCCGATTATCCTGATCCTTCGCCCGCTCTCCTCGTCCCGTTCCAGAGAGATCTCCACGTCCCTCTCTCGCAGAAACCGCGGAAACTTCTCTCCCCACTCGATCAGCAAAATACTGTTCTCCGAGCGGAGATCATCCAAGGCCAGCGTATCCAATTCGCGCTGCGTATCGATACGGTAAAGATCGATGTGATAAAGATTGACGCTTGGCCCGCGATACTCGTGCACCAGGGTAAACGTGGGGCTGGTAACGTCATCTTCCCTCGCCGCACCAAATGCAGCCGCGATGCCCTTGACGAGCGTGGTCTTGCCCGCGCCCAAGTCGCCTCGCAGAAGCACTAGCTTCGGAGGCGTAAGCTTTTCCGCCAGCGCGCGGCCGAAGGCAATGGTTTCTTCGGCGGAATTTGTAGTGATCTCTCGATTCATCTCGCAGTACGAGCGGCGGCCGAGAGGGGAACCCGGCCACCACCAGTATAGCGACAGCGACAACATCCGCGATCACGATTGGCGCGCGCACAGAACGCCAATCGGATGGTAGAAACGCGGGGGAGAACTAGATCGCCAAACAGATCAAATCAGCCGAAACTAGATCGTTCTTGGAACCATGAATACCGAAGACTTCAGTCCCAGCAGGCCCCGGTCGGCAACATGATCCACCGAAGACCGCAGTCGGCGATGGTCGTCGTCCTCGAGCGCAACGAAGCGGAACGGCTGAAAAATGCCTTCTGCAGTTCTACGCGTTGCTCCAAGGATTTCGGCCATACCATGCACCGGTCCGGATTGGGTTTGAAATGCAAGCTCCACAAAACAACCGTCAGTCAGCGGATGCTGCATTTGCAACAGTCCACCGGTAACGGAAATGGATTGCAGTTTAGCTTTCGTGCGCCGGCCATCTTCTAAACGGATTGCAGCCAGAACTGAACTTCCAAGCTGAACCCGGGCCGCGCGCCGCGAAGGGTGCGGTTGGGGGAAGTGCGTCATAGGTGAACTAACTATGCCACGCTATTGGTACAGGTAACAGATTACGGAAGCAAATGGCCGGATTCCCGTGCTGGTGGCCTGTTTCGGATCGATGGAACACTCATCAGCTCATGCATTTAGACCCATGTTTACTGTTGATACAATGTACTGCCCGACCGGTGATGCTAAGGAGAATCTCATGCGAAGCTTTGTAGTTTTTGTTTCGGCTTTGGTCATTAGCTTGTGCATTACGCCGCCTGCTCCATGCCAGAATGCTTCCGCGCCTATCAAACTGCGCGTCGCCATCGTCGGTCTGGTTCACGGCCACGTCCAGGGATTTCTCGACCATTCGCTCCACGATCCGACCATAGATATCGTTGGTATCGCCGATGCCGATCCGGCGCTTTCCTCGCAATATGCCGCCCGCTATGGTTTCGATCACTCCTTACTATTCACCGACCTGGCGACCATGCTCGACAGAGCCCGCCCGCAGGCGGTTCTGGTTTATACAAACACTTATGATCATCGCCGCGTGGTTGAAATCTGCGCCAAACATGGCGTTCACGTCATGATGGAAAAGCCGCTGGCCGTCAGCCTGGACGACGCACTGGCCATCCAAAAGGCCGCCAATCGCGGCAAGATTCAGGTTCTGGTGAATTACGAGACCACCTGGTACCCCAGCCATGCCGCCATGTGGGACCTCCTCAAAACGCAACATGCCGCGGGCAACATTACCAAAATGGTGGCGATGGACGGCCATCAGGGCCCGCAAGAAATCGGCGTAGGTCCGGAGTTCTTTGCCTGGCTTACCGATCCCGTCAAGAACGGCGATGGTGCGCTGTTCGATTTCGGCTGTTATGGGGCGAATCTGATGACATGGATGATGGACAATCAGCGGCCGCTGGCGGTCACCGCGCTGGTCCAGACCATTAAGCCTCACATCTACCCGCACGTGGACGATCAGGCTACCGTGCTGCTCGATTACCCCAAGGCGCAGGGAATCATTCAAGCCTCCTGGGCCTGGCCGTTCAGCCGCAAAGATTTCGAGGTCTATGGCGAGCGCGGCTATGCCGTTGCAACCGGCGGCGACGCGCTGCGTGTGCGCCTGCCCGGCGGCCAGGAGGAGTCGCGCACACTGGCGGCGCTACCCCCCAGCGAGCGCGATTCGATCTCCTACCTCACCGCCGTCGTGCGCGGCCAGCTCCCGCCCTCCGGCCTGTCTTCGCTCGAGAACAACCTGATCGTCACCGAGATTCTGGATGCCGCCCGCGAGTCAGCCCGAACCGGCAAAACCATTCTGCTGAAAGACGGTTTGCGTTAGAAATCCCCATGTATTACGATGCCTGTTAATCCATGAAACAAGCGCTGGGGATACTGCTGCTATCGGCCGCGTCCGTAATTCTACGCGCTCAAACGCCGGGTTCCATTGCGGTGCGCGGCGCCCGCATCGTCACGGTCAGCGGCCCGGTGCTGGAGAAGGGCATCGTGCTTTTGCGCAACGGCCTCATCGAGGCCGTCGGCGAGAATGTCGATTTACCGAAGGACGCCTGGGTTGTCGAGGGGCAGGGACTCACGGTATATCCTGGGCTGATTGACGCGCTCAGTACGGTCGGGTTGCCGGAGACTCCCGCGCCATCGCAAGCGCCGTCCAGAGCGCCCGCCGAGCCGCTTTTCGGACGCCAGGAGCCGGCCATGCCGCTCGAGCAAGGGCCGGAGTTCCGTCCATTCACTACCAGCTGGGTGCGCGCGGCCGATCTGGTGAATCCGGCCGACCACCGCATCGAGGAGACGCGCAGCGCCGGATTTACGGCCGTCGTCGCATTCCCA